>JBAPWR010000038.1:0-2200 GCA_049283775.1 Thiobacillus sp. | reverse complement strand
GTTCAACCCGGCCATGCTGGGCCAGATGATGAACCCAGCCATGATGAATCCGGCAATGATGGCCCCGATGATGGCGCCTGCCGGACAGATGATGAATCCGGCCATGATCAACCCGGCCATGCTGGGCCAGATGATGAACCCGGCCATGATGAATCCGGCAATGATGGCCCCGATGATGGCGCCTGCCGGTCAGATGATGAACCCCGCCATGATTAACCCGGCGATGATCGATCCGAACCTGCTCATGGGCATGATGGCCCCGATGATGGCGCCCATGGGCCAGATGGCGAACCCGGCGATGATGACCGCGCCGATGGGCATGGCCGCACCGATGATGGCGCCTGCCGGTCAGATGATGAACCCCGCCATGTTCATGCTGCCGATGCAGCAGATGATGCCCGCCGCCCCGCAAGCGCCCGCGGCGGCTGAAGCTGCACCAGCTGCAGCGCCGGCAGCCGAACCTGCAAAGTAAGTCATGGCCGCCCCGGTCGGAATCTGGCCGGGGCCTCGCCGCAACCTAATTTCCCTCTGCACGGATAGTCAGCAGCGACCCCGGCCCAGCGTCTTGTTGCGTCGTCACGAACTGTCCCCAATCCCTCAAAACCCGGAGAATCCCATGCCCGCCCGCAAACTAGTCCTCGCCACCATGATGCTCGGCGCCTCCGGTGCCTATGCCCAGTACGGCATGTCGCCGATGATGAATCCTCTGGCCATGGCCAATCCCCTCGCCATGACCTATCCTCTCGCGATGGGTAACCCGCTGGCATTGGCGGCACCCGCGTCGGTCCTGGGACTCGGAGCGATGGCCAACCCGCTGGGAGTGGGCATGATGTCGCCGCTCGGCAATCCGCTGCTGTCGGCGCAGATGTACAACCCGCAGGCCATGATGAATCCCTATCTGAACCCGATGGCTGCGAACAATCCTTACCTGAACCCGCGCGCGGGGATGGGCAATCCCTTCATGCCGCAGCAGGCATCACCTTCGTTCTTCCCGATGATGCCGGGTACCCAGCAGGCTCCCGGCTATGGTGGATACGGCAACCGCGGCTATGGCGGATACGCTGCTCCCGCTTACGGCGGCTATGGCGGCTATGGCAGACCAGCGGCACCGGCCCAAGCCGCGCCGATGCCGTTCCCGTTCATGCAGCCAGCCCAACCAGCCCCTGCACAGCAAGCTTCCCCGATGCCCTTCTTCCCGATGCAGCCCCAACCTGCACCGGCACCGGCACAAACCGGCCCGATGGCCTTCCCCTTCATGCCGATGCCGGCCCAGCCTGCGCCGGCTCCCGTCCCCGCTCCGGCCCAGGCAGCGCCGATGCCGATGCCCTTCTTCCCGATGCCGGCCCAACTGGCTCCGGCGCCTGCTGCGGCCCAGCCCGCTCCACAAAGCACGGCCCCAGCTCCGGCCGGCATGCCCTTCGATCCCATGATGTTCATGCAAATGATGGGAGGAGCGGCCACCCCCGCGCCCGCCCCGGCAGCGGGAACCGCCCGCTAGGCGACTGGAATCGCTGCACCTCGCCTAGCGGGGCGCAGCCTTGCCTGCGGGCGATTCGATGTCGAAAAAACTCCTGGTATTCGCCGTACTCGCGGTGGCTGCACTGGCCGCCGGCGCGTGGTTTGCGCAAATGCGCTACGCGCCGCAAGCCATTTCGCCACAGGCCGTTTCCGCACTCTGGTCACTGCAGTTCGCGGATTTGCGCGGACAGCCGCAACCCCTGTCGCAATGGCGGGGGAAAGTGCTGGTACTGAATTTCTGGGCAAGCTGGTGCGCGCCATGCCGTGAGGAAATGCCGGATTTCGATGCCTTGCGCCGGCAATACAAAGACAGGGGAGTCGAATTTGTCGGCATCGCCATCGACAACGAAAAAAACGTCGCCCAATTCCTGCAGACCATGCCAGTCAGCTATCCCATCCTGATTGGTGAAGGGGCCGCTCTGGCGCTGGCTCGCCAGCTTGGCAACACGGCGGGAGCCCTGCCCTATACCCTGGTGATCGACAGCAGCGAAAACATCGCCCTGTCGCACCTTGGCCTGCTGCCCCGCGAGCGGCTCGACAAGGCATTGAAGAGCCTGACTCCATAATTGCGCGTTAGCGTCAATATCTGGACAATTGCCTTCCATTTACTGCAAACTTGCCGCCATGACAGCCAAACGAAGCAGCCGCAGCGCGCCCAAAACGGCCCCCACTTTGCGCCCGC
>JBAPWR010000037.1:0-13506 GCA_049283775.1 Thiobacillus sp. | reverse complement strand
GCGGCGATCTGCTGCGCACGCATACCTCGCCGGTGCAAGTCCGCTACATGCAAAATCACCAGCCGCCTCTGCGCATCATCGCGCCCGGGCGGGTCTACCGCTGCGATTCGGACGTGACGCACACGCCGATGTTCCATCAGATCGAGGGCTTGTGGGTCGATGAAACGGTATCGTTCGCCGACCTCAAGGGCGTTCTTGCGGATTTCATGCGAAATTTCTTCGAGCGCGAGGATTTGCCGGTGCGTTTTCGCCCCTCGTTCTTTCCCTTCACCGAACCCTCCGCCGAGATGGATATCGGCTGCGTGATGTGCGGCGGGGAGGGCTGCCGGGTCTGCTCGCATACCGGCTGGCTGGAGGTGCTGGGATGCGGCATGGTCCATCCGAACGTCTTCAGGCACGTCGAGATCGATACCGAGCGCTTCATCGGCTTTGCCTTCGGTCTGGGGGTGGAGCGCCTGGCGATGCTGCGCTATGGTGTCGACGATCTGCGCTTGTTCTTCGAGAATGACCTCAGATTTCTTAAAGCATTCAATTAATTAGGGCGCGTTTATCATGCAATTTCCAGAATCATGGCTGCGCAGTCTGGTCGATCCAGCGCTCGATACCCGCGAACTTGCCCACGCCCTGACCATGGCCGGACTCGAAGTCGAGGCCTTGACTCCTGCCGCGGCGCCCTTCAACAACGTCGTCGTGGCGGAGATCCTGTCGGCGGAAAAGCATCCTGATGCCGACCGGCTGCGGGTGTGCCAGGTCGATGTGGGCGAAACCTCGCCGGTGACCATCGTCTGCGGCGCGCCCAATGCCGCAGCGGGACTGAAGGTGCCGTGTGCCCGGCCCGGCGCCAGACTTCCGGATATCGAAATCAAGGTGGCCAAGGTGCGCGGAGTCGAGTCCTTCGGCATGCTGTGCTCGACCCGTGAACTCGGACTCGAGGGGACGGCCGAGGGCCTGATGGTGCTGGATGCGGAGGCGCCGGTAGGTGAGGATATCCGCAACTATCTCAATCTGGATGACACGCTGGTCACCCTCAAGCTCACGCCGAACCGTGCCGACTGCCTGTCGATACAGGGGCTGGCGCGAGAGGTCGGGGCGATCACCGGCACGGAGGTCCGTTATCCCGCGGTTTCAGAGGTGCCAGGCGAAATCGCTGACACCGTGCCGGTGCGCGTGTCGGCGGCCGATGCCTGTCCGCTCTATGTCGGCAGGGTGGTGCGTGGGCTCGATTCCCAGGCGCCCACGCCGCGCTGGATGGCTGAGCGGCTCGAGCGCAGCGGCATCCGTCCGCTGAGCGCCCCCGTGGATGTCACCAATTACGTGCTGCTCGAACTCGGTCAGCCGATGCACGCCTTTGCCCTTTCCCGGCTGCGGGGCGGCATCGACGTACGGATGGCGCGAGCGGGGGAAACCCTGGAGTTGCTCGACGACCAGACCGTCGAACTCGAACCTGACATGCTGGTGGTGGCGGATGAGAGCGGCCCTGTCGCCTTGGCGGGAATCATGGGCGGGCGGCGCAGCAGCGTGGAAACGGTGACGGTCGACGTTTTCCTCGAGGCTGCATTCTTCGCGCCCGCGGCCATTGCGGGCCGGGCACGCCGTCTCGGCTTGTCCACCGATTCGTCGCACCGCTTCGAGCGCGGCGTCGATTTTGGCGCCACGCGGCGTGCGATGGAACGGGCGACCCAGCTTCTGATCGATATCTGCGGTGGTCGCGCCGGCCCGATCATCGAATCCGTGGCTGACCTGCCGCGGCGCGATCCGATCACATTGCGCCTGGCTCGCCTGAATCGCGTGGCGGGCGTTCAGCTGGATGCCGATGCCGTTGCACGCGATCTCGGTGCCTTGGGGGCAGCGGTTGCGCGACACGACGAGGCATTGGTCGTCACGCCACCCAGCTATCGCTTCGACCTGACGATCGAGGAAGACCTGATCGAGGAGGCGGTGCGGCTCTATGGCTACGACAACGTCCCGGCGCAGCCACCCGCTGCGCCCTCGCTAATGCTGCCACAGGACGAAACCCTGCTGGATGAAGATGCGCTGCGACAGATGCTGGTGGATGCCGATTACCAGGAAGTCGTCACCTACAGCTTCGTCGATCCCTCCTGGGAAAGTGCTCTGCAATCAGGCTTTGAGCCGCTCGCGCTGGTCAATCCCATCGCCAGCCAGTTGTCGGTAATGCGAACTACCTTGTGGGGCGGGTTGCTGCAGACCCTGCGTCACAACCTCAATCGGCAGCAGGATCGCGTGCGCCTGTTCGAGCTCGGCAGGATCTATCTGTCCGGCAGCGACGGTTTGCTGCAGCCGATGAAGCTTGGAGGGCTGGCTTATGGCCCCGCCCAGCCCGAACAATGGAGTGCAGCCGCGCGGCGTGTCGATTTTTTTGACGTCAAGGGCGACATCGAAAGGCTCTTCGACGGAAGCCTGGAATTCCGACGCGGAGAGCATCCCGGCCTGCATCCGGGGCAATGCGCCCGCATACTGTTGAATGGTCAGGAAGTCGGCTGGCTCGGCTCGCTGCACCCCGCGCTGACCCAGTCCCTTGACTTGCCCACGGCACCAGTGCTGTTCGAGATCGACAGTGAGGCTGTTTCGTGGCGGGTTCTGCCACGACATGTTGCGCTTTCGAGATTCCCGCAGGTGCGGCGTGATCTGGCTTTCGTCGTCGCCAAAGACATCCTGGCAGGCGAGGTGCTGGACACCTTGCGGCAATCTGCTCCCGCGTTCATCCAGTCCCTCGGCGTGTTCGACGAGTACCGTGGGCCAGGGCTTGCCGAAAACCAAAAAAGCCTTGCTTTCCGGGTAGTTATGCAAGATACTCAACGCACTCTGACGGATAAGGAAGTGGAGGATGCGGTAGCCAATATGGCTGACGCAGTCATCCGTAATCATGACGCCAGCCTGCGTTCGTAGAGAATTTCCCGACTTCAGAATCAAGTAATTCAAGCCGAACGATGAGCACCCTGACCAAAGCAGACCTCGCTGAACTTCTATTCGAAAAAGTGGGACTGAACAAGCGCGAGGCGAAGGATGTCGTCGAGTCGTTCTTCGACGAGATCAGACACGCTCTGGAGCAGGGGGACATCGTCAAGTTGTCCGGCTTCGGCAATTTCCAGTGTCGTGAAAAACCGCAACGCCCTGGCCGCAACCCCAAGACCGGGGAGGAAATGCCGATTTCCGCGCGCCGTGTGGTGACTTTTCACGCGAGCCAGAAACTCAAATCGCAGGTAGAAGGCGCCACCCTTGGAACGCCCGCAACCGACTGAACTTCCGCCGATTCCGCCCAAGCGCTATTTCACCATTGGTGAAGTATCCGAACTCTGTGCGGTCAAGGCACACGTGCTGCGCTACTGGGAACAGGAGTTCACTCAACTACGACCGGTCAAACGGCGCGGTAACCGGCGTTATTACCAGCACCATGAAGTCCTGCTGATTCGCCGCATCCGCGAACTGCTGTATGACGAGGGATTTACCATCCATGGCGCCCGTCAGAGACTCGAGCATGATCAGAACGGGGAAGCGCAGCCTGCTGCCGCCAAGCAGATTTCCGCTCCCGCCAGCCTGCGCAGCGAACTCGCCGCGATACTGAAAATTTTGAGCTGATGTCCTTCCGCGCGGCACGCCTCCTCTGTTAGAATCTCGGGCTTCGTCGGGGCGTAGCGCAGCCTGGTAGCGCACCTGCATGGGGTGCAGGGGGTCGGAAGTTCGAATCTTCTCGCCCCGACCAATTTCGTATCCGTGTTGCAGTTCGACACGCAACACCCTCCAGCCAGAGAGGTTTCCTGGCTGAACTATTTGGCATAATTCACAGTCGCTAGTGCGCTTATCAGTTTGAGCGGAATCAATCACGCCGTTCAAGCGAGAACAAGCCCTCGAGCCTACGGGGTCTGCAAGTTTGTCGGGAATGCTTGCACGCAAGAATGTAACGCCCGCCAGGCATGCTGTTGAATTGTCATCCTTCATTCCAAAACAGGAGAGTCTCAAATGGAACACGCTTTGCCCGCTTTGCCCTTCGCCATGGACGCGCTCGCGCCGCACATGTCCCAGGAAACCTTCGAATACCACTATGCCAAACACCATCAGGCTTACGTTACCAACCTCAACAACCTGATCAAGGGCACCGAGTTCGAACCGATGGATCTGGAGTCCATCGTCAAGAAAGCGCCGGCTGGCGGGATCTACAATAACGCCGCCCAGGTTTGGAACCACAGCTTCTTCTGGAATTGCCTCAAGCCCAATGGCGGTGGTGCACCGAGCGGCGCGCTGGCTGACGCCATCAACGCCAAGTGGGGCAGTTATGACGAATTCAAGAAGGCTTTCCAGGCCAGTGCCGTGGGCAACTTCGGCTCCGGCTGGACCTGGCTGGTGAAGAAGGCTGATGGTTCGGTCGATATCGTCAACATGGGTGCCGCAGGTACGCCGCTGACGACCGGCGACACGCCCTTGCTGTGCATCGACGTGTGGGAGCATGCCTACTACATCGACTACCGCAATCTGCGTCCGAAGTTTGTCGAGACCTTCCTCAATAACCTCGTCAACTGGGACTTTGCTGCGGCGAATTTTGCCCGCTGAGCAGACCCGCAAACCAATAAGCAGTTGATCAGATGGCCCGCCATGTTTCATGGTGGGCCATTTTGTTTTTGGGGGCCAATGGCGGTGACCTCTTCCAAGAGGGTTGGTTGAGGTCGCCTGCATCGGGGGTTTCGGCGCGGCCGGCGCAGCCGGGCTTCGTGCTAGACTGCCGCGATAAATCGAGGCAAGGATGGCCGAGGAGACTGATCTTTCGCGTACCGAACCGGCAAGTCCGCGGCGCCTGCAGCAGGCGCGAGCAGCGGGCGATGTGCCGCGTTCAACCGAACTCACCGTGTGGGTCGTGCTGCTGTCGGCATTTGCCGCGCTGGGCTGGCTCGCCCCGCGCCTGCTGCAGGGGCTGGGTGAACTGGTGCAAGTTTCCTTGCGTCATGCCGGACAGCCCGACCGGGATCCGCTCGTGATGGCCCAGGCTCTGGAGTTGCTGCTGCTCCTCCTTCCCCTGCTGGCGGTGGTTTTCATCGCTGCCCTGGTGGCGCCGATGCTGCTGTCCGGCTGGGTTTTTGCTCCGCAGTTCATGCAGGCCGACATTCGCCGCCTTAATCCTCTCGCAGCGTTAGCGCGCCTGTTTTCCTACGAGGCATGGTTCGACGTTCTGAAGACCCTGCTCAAGCTGACACTGGTTGCCGCCGCCGTATGGTGGGCGTTCTCATCAGGCTGGACCGCTTTGCTGGAGTTGCCGACCGGCGGCGTTGAGTCTGCCGCCATTGCGGCATCGGCGTGGGTCGGTCGCGGAGTGCTGGCGGTGATGGGGGCTTTGGCAATCGTTGCCGTACTCGATGGTGGCTGGCGCTGGTGGCGTTACCTGCGGCGTCACGCAATGACCTGGCAGGAAGTGCTGGCTGAAGCGCGTGAAGCAGAGGGTAGTCCGGAAATGCGCGCGCGGATGCGTCAGCGCCAGCAGCAGGGTGGGGCGAAGCCAGGCGTGCAGGCTTCGACGCTCCCTGATGGGACCTCTAGCCACTCGACTAAGCCCGCAAGTGGGCAGGTCGCTGCTTATCCCCAACCCTCCCCATCGATCGGTTTGGGGTCAGCCTTATCCCCCTCTCCCGCTGGCGGGAGAGGGCGGGGAGAGGGAATCGGGGAGGGAGCAAACGTTAGGCCCAAATCTATTAACGAGGTGATAGGGTGAATGCCGAGGGTGTGATGCTGCTGGGCGTGCCGCTCAACCGGCTGGCCGTGCCGGTTCTCGTCATGCTGATCCTGGCGATGATGGTGCTGCCGCTGCCGACCATCATGCTGGACGTGCTGTTCACGCTCAACATCGCACTCTCCATGATCGTGCTGCTGGTCAGCCTCAATGCGCGGCGGCCGCTGGATTTTTCGGTTTTCCCGACGGTTCTGCTGCTGACTACCTTGTTCCGGCTCGCGCTGAACGTCGCGTCTACCCGCATCATCCTGTTGCAGGGCCACACCGGTCCTGAGGCCGCAGGCAAGGTGATCGAGTCCTTCGGCAATTTTCTGGTGGGGGGCAACTACACTGTCGGCCTGGTGGTGTTCCTGATCCTGGTCATCATCAACTTCGTCGTCATCACCAAAGGGGCTGGCCGGATAGCCGAGGTGGCGGCACGTTTCACCCTGGACTCGATGCCGGGCAAGCAATTGGCGGTGGATGCCGACCTCAATGCCGGCTTCATCACCGAAGCCGAGGCGCGTTCACGCCGCGCCGACATCAGCCGCGAATCCGATTTTTATGGCGCCATGGACGGTGCCTCGAAGTTCGTACGCGGAGATGCCGTCGCCGCCATCATCATCCTGCTGGTGAATCTGATCGGTGGCGTCACGGTCGGACTGCTGCAGCACAACCTCGGCATGACCGAAGCGCTGGGACGTTATGCGTTGCTGACCATAGGCGACGGCCTGGTGACGCAGATCCCGGCACTGATCATCTCGACTGCCGCTGGCCTGGTGGTCAGCCGCGCGTCGAGCGAGCAGGACCTGAGCCGCGAATTTTCCGCCCAGGTGTTCGGCAAGCCGCAGACACTGTTCATCGCGGCGGCGGTGCTGGCGGTACTCGGAGCCATTCCCGGTACGCCGCACGTGGCGTTTCTGACCATCGCCGCAGTGCTCGCCGCTGCCGGTTTCTGGATCCGCCGACGACAGCTTTCGCCGCAGTCCTTTGAGGTCGAGGAGATGGAGCCCGAGGAGGAGGTCGAGGCGCCGGCTGACGTCAGCTGGGAGGACATCCCGCCGGTTGATGTGCTCGCCCTCGAGGTGGGGTATCGCCTGATTCCGCTGGTCGACCGCAACCAGGGCGGGATGGCGCTGGCGCGCATTACCGAGGCGCGCCGCCGTTTTGCGGCCGACATGGGACTGGTGGTGCCGCTGATTCGCGTGCGCGACAACCTGGAACTCAAGCCGAATGCCTATCGCGTCAGCCTGAAAGGCGTGGTGCGCGCGCGCGGGGTGATTCCGACCGGACAGGTGCTGGCGGTCGACATGGGTGAGGTGCTGGGGCGAATTGACGGAGAAACCGGTAACGATCCCCTGACCGGGCTGCCTGGCGTCTGGGTTGCCGCTGAGCGGGTCGAGGAGGCCGAACTGCGCGGTTTCGTCGTGCTCGAGGCGGCCGAACTGATCGCGCGCCAGGTCGAGGCGGTTTTTCGTCATCATGCGGCCGAGCTGCTGGGGCGGACCGAAGTGCAGCAATTGCTCGACAGCCTGTCGCGCAGTCATCCCGGTCTGATCGAGGATGTCACACCGCGCTATCTGCCGCTGACGATCGTCCAGGCGGTGTTGCAGCAGTTGATCGACGAGGGGGTGTCGATACGTGATGCGCGTACGCTGTTCGAGACATTGGCTGCGCGTGCGCCGACTACACAGGTGGTCGATGAACTGGTGGAAAGCGTGCGCGCGGCACTCGGCCGCAGCATCGTCGACCGCCTGTTCGAGGGCGCCGACACGCTGCAGGTGATCGGTCTTGGCGCCGACACCGAAACCCGGCTGCTGAACGAGATGGGCGAGGAAGGCGAGGCGCTGCTGACGCCGATGACGCTCGATGCCCTCAACGAAGCCGCCGAGCGCGCCGTGGCCAGCCAGGAAGCGGCGGGGCATCCGGCCGTGCTGCTGGTTTCGCCCGGGCTGCGACCGGTGATGTCACGGCTGCTGCGGCGCGGACTGCCGAGGCTGGCGGTGATTTCCTATGCCGAGATTCCTGCCGATAAAATTGTCCAGGTAAGCGTCCAGATGGAAACAGGAGAAAACTCATGAGCGTGCACCGTTACCTAGCCGCCAGCGCCCGTGAAGGCCTCGCCCGCATCCGCAGTGAATTGGGCGACGATGCCGTGGTCCTGTCGACGCGCCCGCATGCCCAGGGCGTCGAGTTGCTCGCCAGTGCCTACGCAGACCTGAGTCACCCGCTCGAACCGGATGTCGAAAGCGCATCGGGATCCCGCATCCTCAGTGAACTGGCCCGCCTGCGTGGCATGCTGCAGAACCAGCTGGCAGGGTTTGCCTGGCACGCGACGCGGCGCCGCGACCCGCGTCGCGTTGCGATTTTGCAGGCACTGTTCGCAGCGGGCTTCGGCAGTGCGCTGTCACGTACGCTGGCCGCACGCCTGCCGCGCCAACTCGACGGTGACGCCGGGATGCGCTGGCTGCGCCAGGTGCTGGTGCGCAATCTGTCGGTGCTTGGGCGCGGTTCCGACCCGATCGGGAAGGGCGGTGTCTATGCCCTGGTGGGCCCGACCGGTGCGGGCAAGACCACGACCCTGGCGAAGCTTGCAGAGCGCGGGGTGCGCCTGCATGGCGCCTCGCAGGTGGCGCTGGTGTCCGCCGATGCCTTCCGCATCGGTGCCGAGTCGCAATTGCGCATCTACGCAGATCTGCTCGGTGTTGACGTCCATGTCGCGGCCGACATGGCGGCGCTGGCCCAGACCTTGGGGCGGCTGTCTTCGAGGCGCCTGGTGCTGATCGATACCTCGGGATACAGCCCGAGCGATCCGAGGGTGCCTTTGGTTCAGGGGCTCGACAGCCTGGGTGTACGTCGTCTGCTGGTGCTGTCCGGCAGCCAGCAGGGCGCGGCCATCGAGCAGGCGCTGGTTCATTTCGGGCGGGGTGCGGCAGCCTGCATCCTCAGCAAGCTGGATGAAACGCCCCAGGCTGGGGCCGCCTTGGATGCGCTGATACGGCATCGCCTGCCGCTGGCCTATGTCAGCAGCGGCCAGCGCGTTCCCGAAGATCTTCATGCCCCGAATGCCGCCTATCTGGTCGATCGCGCGCTGAAGGGCGGGCAACTCGCCACCCCCTATGCGTTGAAGAGCGAAGACTGGCCGCTGTTCGCCGGGATCGAAGCCGAGCGCGGCGAACAGCGTGCCGGCTGACCAGGCGGCCGGCCTGCGCCGGCTGCGCCGGGCGCAGGCGCCGATCTGCATCACCTGCTTTCTGGATCGTGCCGCGTCCACCCAGGCGTTGCTGCGCGCCTTGTCGGTTCTGGGGAAACGCATCCTGCTGGTGGACATGGACGGCCGACATCTTGCCGCGACCCGGACCCAGAGTCTGTTCGACTGGCGCCAGCAACTGCAGCGGCGACAGCTGCGGGGATTGCCGCTGCCGCATGGTGAGGGCCTCTATGCCCCGGGAGCACAAGGTGGGGATGCCGAGATACTCGAGGCGGCCGATGCCTACGACTGCGTGGTATTCGATGCCGGCGTGCTGTCGTCGTCCCCCTCCCTGGCAACAGGAAGGAAGCAAACGCTGGTGCTGCAGGTTGATGCCACGGCGGACTCTCTCGCACTTGGCTACGCCCTGCTGAAAACCCTGCACGCTTCGGACGACGCTTCAGATGTCCTGCTGTACGGTGCTGCCTCGGCCTGCGCTCGCCTGAGCCAGGCTGCCAGGCATTTTCTCGGCGACGCGATGGCGCGCCGGATTTGGGCGGCTGCCGAGGAAGATGAACATTTCGCCGCGCTTGCCGCTAGAATTGCGGCAGAGGAGACGGGCCATCAGGCTCGCGAGGAAGCAGGGATAATCCCGAAACATGGCTAAACAACAGTCGTTTCAAGAAGAGCAAGTCAACAAATACGCGCCGCTGGTGAAGCGGATCGCCTACCACATGATGGCGCGCCTGCCAGCCAGCGTCGAGGTCGACGACCTGATCCAGGTCGGGCTGATCGGCCTGATGGATGCAGTATCCCGCTTCGACGGTACCCAGGGCGCGCAGTTCGAGTCCTACGCGACACAGCGCATCCGCGGCGCCATGCTCGACGAACTGCGCGAGGCCGACTGGCTGCCGCGTCACGTGCGACAAAAATCCCGGCAAATCGAGACCGCGATCCACACCCTGCAGCAACGCCTCGGAAAGCCCCCGACGGAGCAGGAAATCTCCAAGGAAATGGGCATTCCCATCGATCAGTATCAGGGCATGCTGAACGATGTCAAAGGCTCCCAGCTTCTCTATTACGAAGACTTCTCCGACGACGACAGCGCCAATTTTCTCGAGCGCTACCTGGTCGACGGCAGCAGCGATCCGCTCGCCCTGCTCGAGGACGAGGGCTTCAGGGCCAGCCTGATCGAAGCCATCCACACCCTGCCCGAACGCGAACGCAGCATGATGGGCATGTACTACGAACAGGACATGAACCTGAAGGAAATCGGCGTGGTGCTGGGCGTGTCGGAGTCGCGCGTATGCCAACTGCACTCGCAGGCCGTCGCGCGGCTGCGTGCACAGTTGAAGATCTGGAAAGACTGAGAACCCATCACCGCAAGGCTGCAAAGGGGCTGCAGGAAATACTTGGCAGCCCCTTCTGTTGTATGCGTTCAGCGTTTTTCCCTGCCCGCTGGTCGCCAGCGTTTCAGTAGCAGCGCATTCGTCACCACCGACACTGAACTCATCGCCATCGCCGCACCGGCAATGACAGGATTGAGCATTCCTGCCGCCGCGAGCGGGATCCCCAGCGAGTTGTAGATAAAAGCGAAGAAAAGGTTCTGGCGGATCTTGCGCAAGCCGGCTCGCGACAGTTCGATCGCATCCGGCAGCACCGACAACTCGTTGCGCATCAGGGTGATGTCGGCGGTTTCCACTGCGATATCGGAGCCGCCGCCGATGGCGAAACTGACGTCGGCGGCGGCAAGTGCCGGCGCGTCGTTGATGCCGTCGCCTGCCATTCCGACGACCTTGCCGCTTTGCCTGAGTTCACGTATCAGGGCTTCCTTATCCGCCGGGCGCTGTGCAGCGCGCCACGCGTCGATTCCGGCGGCAGCAGCGATGCGCGCCGCGGTGGTTTCGCTGTCGCCGGTCGCCATCAACACCTGCAGGCCGAGACCGTGCAGGCGTGTGACTGCGCTGCGCGCGTCGGCACGCAGCGGATCGTCGATCAGAATATGGCCCAGCAGGCGGCCGGCGTGCGCTACCGCCACGCAGGTCTCGTCGCTCTCGTAGGCCGCGTTGGCCCCCGAGGCGGTGGTGACGAAAGCGGGTGTTCCCAGGAAGGCGGGATCACCATCAAGCATGGCGCTGATGCCCTGGCCCGGGGTGGCGTGGAATCCGCTGACCGCGACCGTCGCGAGCCGGCGCTGGGTCGTCGCATCGAGAATCGCCCGCGCCAGAGGATGTTCGGAACCGGCTTCCAGGCTGGCTGCACAACGCAGCAGCTCGGACTCGGCGACGCCCGGCGCCGGTCGTAACTCGGTGACCACTGGTTTGCCCTGGGTCACGGTGCCGGTCTTGTCCAGCACCAGGACATCGAGTCGGCCGGCATGCTCGAGCGCGGCGGCCGAGCGGGGCAGGATGCCTAGCTGGGCGCCGCGCCCGGTCGCCACCATCACCGCGGTCGGCGTCGCCAGCCCGAGGGCGCAGGGGCAGGCGATGACCAGCACGGCGACGGCATTGATCAATGCCTGTGCGACATCGCCCCCGAACCACCACCAGCCGGAAAAAGTCAGCGCGGCAATGCTCACGACGACCGGCACGAACACTCCGGCGATGCGGTCGGCGAGGCGCTGGATCGGTGCCTTGCTGCCCTGGGCGGCTTCGACCAGGCGCACGATCTCGGCCAGCTGGGTGTGGCTGCCGACCCCGGTGGCGATGAGCTTGAGCGTGCCGTGCTGGTTTTGCGTGCCGGCGTAGGCACGGGAGCCAGCCTGCTTCTCTACCGGCATCGGCTCGCCGCTGAGCATGGCTTCGTCGACACTCGACACGCCCGATATCACTTCGCCATCAACCGGCAGACGTTCGCCTGGCCTGACGATCACCGTGTCGCCGGGCATGATCTCGGCGATATCCACTTCACTCGCCACACCGTCGCGTTCGACCCGTGCGGTTTTCGGCGCCAGCTGGATCAGCGCCTCGATCGCTGCGGAGGTCCTGCCCTTGGCGCGCGCCTCCAGTACCTTGCCGAGCAGCACCAGCGTGATCACCGCTGCCCCGGCCTCGTAATACACATGCTGGTCGGTCAGGCCGAGCAGGGTGACGACGGTCGAGAGTCCCCACGCCATGCTGGTACCGAGCGCCACCAGGACGTCCATGTTGGCGCCGCCACCGCGCAGGGCATGCCAGGCGCCGAGATAGAAGCGCCGTCCGACCCAGAACTGCACCGGCGTCGCCAGGGCGAATTGCAGCCAGCGCGGCAGCTCGGCATGGCCCGTCCCGGAAAACATCCACAGCATCTGCGCCAGCAAGGGCAGGGTCAAGGCTGCGGAGATCCAGAACAGCCGCAGTTCTTGCCGATACTGCTCGGAACGGCGAGCCTTTTCGGCCTCGCGTCCCGCCTCGACCCTTTCCTGTGCGTGGTAACCGGTGCGGCTCACGCTGTCGGTCAGTGTGGCGACGCTGGCAAGTCCTGGAACATACTGGACCCGCGCCGTCTCGGTGGCGAGATTGACTGTCGCCGTCACGCCTGGCAACTGGTTCAGTGCCTTCTCGATGCGCGCGACGCAGGACGCGCAGGTCATGCCTTCGATGGCCAGTTCAGTGGTTTGCGGAGTGACCTTGAAGCCGGTTTTATTCACCGCTTCGACTACCTGCGCGGCGCTGGTTTCCGCAGTGCTGAAGCGGATATGTGCTTTCTCGCCGGCGAAGTTGACCCCGGCCTCGACCCCGGGCAGCCTGTTCAGCTGCTTTTCCAGGCGTGCCGCGCAGGCGGCACAGGTCATGCCTGAAATGGGAAGGTCGAGCGGAGGCGGGGATGCCATTGAAACTGGGCGCTTGGCAGCGTTTGCGACTGGAGTATCAGTCTAGGCCATGCGCCTCACGCTTCAACTCTCCCTGCGCATCTGCGGGAACAGTATGACGTCGCGGATGCTCGGCGAATCGGTCAGCAGCATGACCAGACGGTCGATGCCGATGCCGCAGCCGCCGGTCGGCGGCAGTCCGTGCTCCAGCGCACGGATGAAGTCGCCGTCGTAGTGCATCGCTTCCTCGTCGCCGGCCTCCTTGTGCCGCACCTGCTCCATGAAGCGCTCGGCCTGGTCCTCGGCATCGTTCAGCTCGGAGAAGCCATTGGCCATTTCCCGCCCGGTGATGAACAGCTCGAAGCGCTCGGTGATGTCGGGCTGCGTGTCGGAACGGCGCGCCAGCGGCGAGACCTCCGCCGGGTAGTCGATGATGAAGGTGGGCTGCACCAGAAGAGCCTCGGTGGTCTCCTCGAAAAAGGTCAGCTGCAGGCCGCCGAGGCCGTCCTGCGGACGATACTTGGCTTTCATCGCGGCGAATTGGCCGATCAGCCAGTCACGGTCGTTCAAATGCTCGACGGTGTAGTGCGGGTGGTACTTGCGGACCGCCTCGACGATGGTGAGGCGGTCGAAGGGTTTGCCCAGTTCGATGTCCTGCCCCTGGTAGACGACAGTAGTCGAGCCGGTGGCCGCGACCGCCGTGTGGCGGATCAACGCCTCGGTGAAGTCCATCAGGTAGCGATAGTCGCGATAGGCCTCGTAGAACTCCATCATGGTGAACTCGGGGTTGTGCCGCGTCGACAGACCTTCGTT
>JBAPWR010000036.1:0-5524 GCA_049283775.1 Thiobacillus sp. | reverse complement strand
GCGTTCGCCCCCTCGCCCGCTTGCGGGAGATAAGCAGCGACTTGCCCGCTTGCGGGCTTAGTCGATTGCTTAGTAGTTTCATCAGGGTTGGGGTGAGGGGGCGCAGCCGTCGGTTTGGGCCCAGCGTTTGCTCCCTCTCCCGCAGCGCGGGGGAGGGTTGGGGAGGGGGCCGACAGTTGCTCCCACACTTCCTCGCCAGTGAACGACAGGATCGGCGCCATCCAGCGAACCAGCGCATGGGTGATGTGATGCAGCGCGTTCTGCGCGGCGCGCCGGGCCTTGCTATTGGCACCGCTGGTGTAGAGCCGGTCTTTGAGGATGTCGAGATAGAAACCGCCGAGGTCTTCGGAGCAGAAGGCCTGCAGCTTCTGCACGATGAAGTGGAATTCGTAGGCCTCGTAATGCGCCAGCAGTTCGCCCTGCAGTTTACGCGTCAAGGCCAGGGCGTAGCGGTCGATTTCCAGCCAGTCTTCGACCGGCAACGCGTGCGTGTGCGGATCGAAATCTGACAGGTTGGCGAGAAGGAATTTCAGGGTGTTGCGGATGCGGCGATAGCTTTCCACCACGCGCTTGAGGATCTCGTCGGAGATCGACAACTCGCCGGAATAGTCGGTGGTCGCCACCCATAGCCGCAAGATGTCGGCGCCGTACTGGTCCATTACCTTCTGCGGCGCGATGACGTTGCCCTTCGACTTGCTCATCTTGTGGCCCTTGCCGTCGACGACGAAGCCGTGGGTGAGCAGGGCGCGGTAGGGCGCGCGTCCATCGGTGGCGCAACCGGTGAGCAGGGAGGACTGGAACCAGCCGCGATGCTGGTCCGAACCTTCGAGATAGAGGTCGGCGGGATGCGCGAGTTCGGGGCGGCGCTTGAGCACGCAGGCATGGGTAACGCCGGCATCGAACCAGACGTCGAGCGTGTGTCCGGTCTTGTCGTAATGCGCGGCATCGTCGCCCAGCAGTTCGGAGGCGTCGAGCGCGAACCAGGCCTCGATCCCCTCCAGCTCGACCCGCTTGGCCACGATCTCCAGCAGCTCGGCCGTGCGCGGATGCAGCTCGCCGCTTTCCTTATGGGTGAAGAAGGGCATCGGCACGCCCCAGTTGCGCTGGCGCGAGACGCACCAGTCGGGGCGATTGCGGATCATCGCCTCCAGCCGTGCGCGGCCCCAGGTCGGGAAGAACTGCGTCGCATCGACCGCCGCCATCGCCTGGTCGCGCAGCGTAACCCCCTCGCCCACAGGCGGGAGAGGGTGGCCCGCAGGGCCGGGAGAGGGGAGGGCTGCGCGAGTTCCCTCTCCCCCAACCCCTCCCCCGCTTGCGGGGGAGGGGAGGGTGATGTCCATACCGATGAACCACTGCCGCGTGGCGCGGAAGATGATCGGCGTCTTGTGGCGCCAGCAGTGCGGATAGCTGTGGGTCAGCTTTTCGTGCGCCAGCAAATTGCCGCTGGTCTCGAGCGTTTCGAGGATCAGCGGGTTGGCCTGCCAGATGCTCATGCCGCCGACCAGCGGCACGCTGGCGTAGAAGCGGCCGTCGTCGCCCACCGGGTTGTCGACCTTGAGGCCGTAGCGGCTGCCGACGACGTAATCCTCGAGGCCGTGGCCGGGCGCGGTGTGCACGCAGCCGGTGCCGGCATCGGCAGTGACGTGGTCGCCGAGGATCACCGGCACCTGGCGCTCCTGGAACGGATGCCACAGCAACACGCCTTCGAGCGCCTGGCCGGGCGTGCGGGCGAGGACTTCATGGGACTCGCTGCCGTAGCGTTTCACCGCCGCCTCGGCCAGGCTGTCGGCGAGGATCAGCAGGCCCTTGTCGGAGCGGACCAGGGCGTAGGTGAATTCGGGGTGCAGCGCGACCGCCTGGTTGGCCGGCAGCGTCCACGGCGTGGTGGTCCAGATGACCACTTTGACGGATTCGTCGATGGCCTTGAGACCGAAGCGATGCGCGAGGTCGACACGGTCCGCCACTTCGAAGCCGACGTCGATCGCCGGCGAGGTCTTGTCCTCGTACTCGACCTCGGCTTCGGCCAGCGCCGAGCCGCAGTCGACGCACCAGTGCACCGGCTTGGCGCCCTGCACCAGATAGCCGGCCTGCTGGATCTGACCAAGCACGCGCAGGGTGTCGGCCTCGAACTGGTAGTCCATCGTGCGGTACGGATGGTTCCAGTCACCGAGCACGCCGAGGCGGATGAAGTCGGCCTTCTGCCGCTCGATCTGCGTGGCGGCGTATTCGCGGCACAACTCGCGGAATTTCGCTGCGGGGATTTCCTTGCCGTGCTGCTTTTCCACCTGCAGCTCGATTGGCAGGCCATGGCAGTCCCAGCCCGGCACGTAGGGCGCATCGAAGCCGGAGAGGGTCTTGGCCTTGACGATGATGTCCTTGAGGATCTTGTTGACGGCGTGTCCGATGTGGATGTCGCCGTTGGCGTAGGGCGGGCCGTCGTGCAGGATGAATTTCGGCCGCCCGGCCGAAGCCTTGCGGATCGCTTCGTAACGCTTTTTTTCCTGCCAGCTTTTGACCCAGCCGGGTTCGCGCTTGGCGAGGTCGCCGCGCATCGGGAAGGGGGTGTCGGGCAGGTTGAGGGTGTTCTTGTAGTCGGCCATGGGTCAGGCAACGCGGCGTTGCGCCAGAAATCGTTTTGCATTGTCCACGTCGCGACCGATCTGGGCGACGAGGCTGGGAAGGTCGGGATATTTTTCCTCGTCGCGCAGCTTGTGCAGGAAGTCGACGCGCACGCGGCGGTTGTAGATGTCGGCGTTGAAGTCGAACAGGTGCACTTCGAGCACCGGTGCGGCGTCGGCTCCTTTCACCGTCGGCCGCACGCCGAGGCTGGCGACACCGGGCAAAGGCTGGCCGTTGAGCCCATACAGTTCGACGGCGAAGATGCCGAGCAGCGGCGGACGGTTGTGCTTGAGCTGGATGTTGGCGGTAGGAAAGCCGATGTCGCGTCCGAGCTTGTCGCCGTGCACCACGCGCCCCGAGATGCTGTATGGCCGGCCAAGCAGGCGCGCCGCATGCTCGAGTTCGCCGGCGGCGAGTGCCGCGCGCACCGCGGTCGACGAGGAGCGTTCGCCCGCAACTTCGACCGTCGGCAGAAACTCGGCGTCGAAACCGAATTGCCGGCCGGCGCGCTCGAGCAGGGCAAAGTCTCCGGCGCGCTTGGCGCCGAAGCGGAAATCGTCACCGACCAGCACGTAGCGCGCCTGCAGGGTGCGCACCAGCACCTGCTCGATAAACTGGTCGGCGGACAGCGAGGAGAAGGCGCGATTGAAGCGGAACACGTGCAGCCGGTCGATGCCGCGGCTGCGCAGCATCTCGGTTTTTTCGCGCAGGCTGGAGAGTCGCGCCGGAGCCTGAGCCGGGGCGAAGAATTCGCGCGGATGCGGCTCGAAACTCAGCACGCAGGACGGCAGGTCTCGCGCCCGGGCGACGTCGAGCAGGCGGGTAAGCATGGCCTGATGCCCGAGATGCAGGCCATCGAAGTTGCCGATGGTGACCGCGTGGGGCATGCCGGGCGGATAAAAGCCGTGGGTGATGCGCATCCGTGAAGGGGCGAAGTGGCGCGGAAAAAGGCGCTATTTTAGCCGAATAGAGGCTTATTCAGCAGCGCGGCGGTAGAACTGGCGCGGGCGAAACCCCATCAGCCAAAGGGATAAAAAATACACCGCGATGCCGCCGGCAACCAGCATCGACAGCCGTATCACGCGTCCGCCGAAGGATTGTGCCAGCCACCATTGCGCGTCGCCCATGAGCCAGCCAAGCAGGGCCGACATCACGGCGACGGCGATCACCACCTTGACGATATAGGCCGCCCAGCCGGGTTGCGGCTGATAGATGGCGTGCTTGCGCAGCAGGTGCAGCAGCAGTCCGGCATTGATGCAGGCCCCCAGGCCGATGGCCAGCGCCAGGCCGGCGTGCTTGAAGGGGCCGATGAAGGCGAGGTTCATGGCCTGGGTGGCGAGCAGGGTGAATATCGCGACCTTGACCGGCGTGCGGATATTTTGTCGGGCGTAGAAGCCGGGCGCCAGCACCTTGACCAGGATCAGGCCGAGCAGGCCGAGGCTGTAGGCCATCAGCGCCTGGCGCGTCATCCACACGTCGTTCTCCTGGAAAGCCCCGTAATGAAACAGCGTGGCGATCAGCGGCACCGCCAGCACCGCCAGCGCAGCGGCGGCCGGGAGGGCGAGCAGCAGGGTCAGGCGCAGGCCCCAGTCGAGCAGCTTCGAATAGTCGGTCGGGTTGTCGTCGGCGTAATGCTTGGCCAGGCTCGGCAGCAGGATGGTGCCGAGCGCCACCCCGAGCATGCCGGCGGGGAACTCCATCAGGCGGTCGGCATAGTAAAGCCACGACACGCTGCCGGTCTGCAGGAAGGAAGCGAAGATGGTGTTGATCAGCAGGCTGATCTGCGCGACCGACACCCCCAGCGTGGCGGGCGCCATCAGGGTTAGGATGCGCCGCACCCCGGGATCGCTGAAGTTCAGCGTCGGCCGCGGCAGCATGCGGATTCTGATCAGATGCGGCAGCATCCACGCCAGTTGCAGCACCCCGCCTAGCGCCACGCCCCAGCCCAGCGCCAGCACCGGCGGGTCGAAATGCGGCGCCAGCCACAATGCCGCGGCGATCATCGAGATATTCAGCAGCACCGGGGTGAAGGCCGGCACCGAAAACCGGCTCCAGGTGTTGAGGATGCCGGCCGCCAGCGCGACCAGCGAAATGAAGATGATGTAGGGAAAGATGATGCGCAGCAGGCTGACGGTGAGGGCGAATTTCTCCGGGTCGGCGCGGAATCCCGGCGCGCTGATCGTCGCCACCCAGGGCGCGCCGATGACGCCGAGCAGGGCGACGGCGACCAGCGCCAGGGTCAGTGCCGAGGCGACCTGGTCGACCAGGCTCTTGGTGGCATCATGGCCCTGGCGGTTCTTGTATTCCGCCAGGATCGGCACGAAGGCCTGGGAAAAGGCACCCTCGGCGAACAGGCGGCGCAGCAGGTTGGGGATCTTGAAGGCGACGAAGAAGGCGTCGGTGAGCATGCCGGCGCCGAATGCCCGGGCGATGACGACGTCACGCACGAATCCCAGGATGCGCGAGAGCAGGGTCATGCTGCTGACGGCAGCGAGGGCTTTGAGGAGATTCATCGGCGGTCTGGTTTTGGCCGCATTGTGCGGGTCACGCGGCTTGCCTGCAACAGTCGACAATTCACGCTTGATTGCCCGGCGGGTTTTGCTTATAATCGCGCCCTTCGTTGATCAGTCCAGGCGTGTGCCGGGCGGATTGCACAGAAATTTAACTGGAGCAGAAACATATGGCGAACTCCGCCCAGGCGCGCAAACGCGCCCGTCAAGCAGTAGCGCAACGTGACCACAACATGAGCCAGCGCTCGCAGTTCCGCACGGCCATCAAGAAGGTCCGCAAGGCAATTGATGCGGGTGACAAGGCTGCCGCGCAGTCCGAGTTCCTCGCCTCCATGAGCGTGATCGACAGCGTGGCCGACAAGAAGATCGTCCACAAGAACAAGGCCGCCCGCCAC
>JBAPWR010000035.1:0-1907 GCA_049283775.1 Thiobacillus sp. | reverse complement strand
TCGACGTGAAAGATCACGCCCTTCTCACGGCAGATCTTGCCGATGGAATCGATGTCCTGGATCACGCCGATTTCGTTGTTGACCGCCATCACGGAGGCCAGCACCGTGTCGGGGCGGATGGCGGCACGGAATGCGTCGAGGTCGAGCAAGCCGTTTTCCTTGACGTCCAGATAGGTCGCCTCGAAACCCTGGCGCTCCATTTCGCGCACGGTGTCGAGCACCGCCTTGTGTTCGGTGCGAACGGTGATGATGTGCTTGCCCTTGGTGCCGGAATAGAAATGGCCCGCACCCTTGATGGCGAGGTTGTTCGACTCGGTGGCGCCGGAAGTGAAGACGATTTCCTTGGGATCGGCACCGACCAGTTCCGCGATCTGGCCGCGCGCCTCTTCCACTGCCTTTTCCGCTTCCCACCCGAAGGGATGGGAGCGCGAGGCCGGGTTGCCGAAGTGCTCGGTCAGATAGGGAATCATCTTCTCGGCCACGCGCGGGTCGACCGGGGTCGTGGCCGAATAATCAAAATACAGGGGTTTCATGCGTCCGCTATCCTTTCTGTTCCGATTCGTTTTCTCAGGCCGCCAGCGTCATTTTCGACACCCGGCGATCCTGCATCACTTTCTGCTTCTGCTCGCATTCATCCTTGCGCGCCGCCAGCGACGCCAGGGTGATCGAGTCGAGGTAGTCGTAGATGTGGGCATTCAATCCGGTCCACAGGTCGTGGGTCAGGCAGCGATGGTCATCGTGGCAGTTCTCCTTGCCGCCGCACTGGGTGGCGTCGATCGGCTCGTCCACTGCACGGATGATGTCGGCGACGCTCACTGCGTCGGGCGACTTGGCCAGGAAGTAGCCGCCGCCCGGACCGCGTACGCTCTCGACCAGTTCATGCCGGCGCAGGCGACTGAACAACTGCTCGAGATAGGACAGAGAAATATCCTGGCGCTCGCTGATGCCGGCCAGCGTGACCGGATTCTTGCCGCCGCGCAATGCCAGATCAAGCATGGCAGTCACTGCGAAACGGCCTTTGGTAGTCAACCTCATGATGTTCTCTCCTGAATGTTGCCGGGATCTTAAAATACCCGAGCATTTCGGTCAACTATTGTTTACCTTACCGATTTAGTCAACTATTTTATTCAAATAGTTCGGATCGAAATCATCTTTTTCCTCAGCGGCCTCCGGCAGCGCGATGCCCGCCCGGCGCAACTGCTCGCGCAACTGCTCGATACGCTCATCGACATGCGCCGAGTGGTCGATCAGGCCGTGTATCGCCTTGACCACCGGGTCGTTCATGTCCGCCGAAATCGCGTAGGCCGAGAATCCGAGCTTCTCGGCTTGCTGGTTGCGCTGTTTCTCGGCGGCACTGTCGAGTATTCGGGCCGGAATGCCGACCGCCGTGGCGCTGTCGGGAACATCCTTGACCACCACGGCATTGGAGCCGACCCGCGCCCCGGCGCCGATAGTGATCGGTCCGAGAATCTTCGCTCCGGCACCGACCACCACCCCGGGTTTCAGCGTGGGATGGCGCTTGCCCTTGTTCCAGGACGTGCCGCCCAGGGTGACGCCGTGATACAGGGTGCAGTCGTCGCCGATCTCCGCGGTCTCGCCGATCACCACCCCCATGCCGTGGTCGATGAAAACCCGCCGCCCGATACTTGCGCCCGGGTGGATCTCGATCCCCGTCAGCCAGCGTCCGATGAAGGAAGTGAAGCGCGCCAGCCACTTCCACTCCCAGCGCCATAGCCGATGGGCAAAACGATGGAGAGTCATGGCGTGAAAGCCGGGATAGGTGGTGACGACCTCGAAAGTCGAGCGCGCGGCCGGGTCCCGCTCGAAAACGACACCGATGTCTTCCTTTAATTCGCTGAATAGGCTCATGCGCTGAGGATGCTTTTTCCCAGTAAATTAGTCAACTA
>JBAPWR010000034.1:0-2818 GCA_049283775.1 Thiobacillus sp. | reverse complement strand
CCCCTGCGTGGCCGAACTGGTCGTAGGCGGCGCGCTTGTCCGGGTCGGAGAGGACTTCGTACGCGAGTTTGGCTTCCTTGAATTTTTCCTCCGCACCCTCGTCCTGGTTGCGGTCAGGGTGGTGCTTCATGGCCAGCTTGCGGTAGGCCGTCTTGATTTCTTCGTCCGAAGCGTTCTTGGCGACGCCGAGGACTTCGTAGTAGTCGCGTTTTGACATTTCAGGGGTCAGGATTCAGGGATCAGGATTCAGGGTAGGGCGGGGAACAGAATCCAATGGAAAAAGGGAAAGCCGCGCAATGCGCGACCTCCCCTGGTCCCTGAATCCCGATCCCTGACCCCTTTACTTGTCCTTCACCTCTTCAAACTCGGCATCGACCACGTTGTCATCCGCCGCGCCGGCGCCGGCACCGGGAGCTGCGCCCGGCTGCGACTTGGCCTGCTCGGCCTGGTACATCTGCTCGGCGAGCTTGTGGCTGGCGGTAGCGAGCGCATTGGTCTTGGCCTCGATGGTGTCCTTGTCGCCTTCGCGCACGGCTTCCTCGCACTCCTTCAGTGCAGCCTCGATGGCAGCCTTTTCTTCGGCCGACACCTTGTCGCCGTATTCGCCCAGTGATTTCTTCACCGAGTGGATCATCGAGTCGGCGGCGTTGCGTGCGGTCGCCAGTTCCACCGCCTTGTGGTCTTCGGCGGCGTTGGCTTCGGCGTCCTTCACCATGCGCTGGATTTCCTCTTCACTCAGACCTGAGCTGGCCTGGATGCGGATGGTGTTTTCCTTGCCGGTGGCCTTGTCCTTGGCCGACACGTGCAGGATGCCGTTGGCGTCGATGTCAAAAGTGACCTCGATCTGCGGCATGCCGCGCGGGGCGGGCGGGATGTCGGACAGGTTGAACTGGCCGAGGCTCTTGTTGCCCGAGGCCACTTCGCGCTCGCCCTGCAGCACGTGCACCGTCACCGCGCTCTGGTTGTCGTCGGCGGTTGAGAACACCTGCGAGGCCTTGGTCGGGATCGTGGTGTTCTTCGGGATCAGCTTGGTCATCACGCCACCGAGGGTCTCGATGCCCAGGCTCAGCGGCGTCACGTCGAGCAGCAGCACGTCCTTGACTTCACCCTTCAGCACACCACCCTGGATCGCGGCACCCACCGCCACGGCTTCGTCCGGGTTGACGTCGCGGCGCGGATCCTTGCCGAAGAAGTCCTTCACCGCGTCCATCACCTTGGGCATGCGGGTCTGGCCGCCGACCAGGATGACGTCGTCGATCTGCGAAGTGGTCAGGCCGGCATCCTTCAGCGCCAGCTTGCACGGCTCGATGGTGCGCGAGATCAGATCCTCCACCAGGCTTTCGAACTTGGCGCGGGTGATCTTCACCGCAAGGTGCTTGGGACCGGAGGCGTCAGCCGTGATGTAGGGCAGGTTGACTTCGGTCTGCTGGCCGGAGGACAGCTCGATCTTGGCCTTTTCCGCGGCTTCCTTCAGACGCTGCAGCGCGAGCACGTCCTTCTTCAGGTCGACGCCCTGCTCCTTCTTGAACTCCTCGGCGATGTAATCGATCAGGCGCTGGTCGAAGTCCTCGCCACCGAGGAAGGTGTCGCCGTTGGTGGAGAGCACTTCGAACTGGTGCTCGCCGTCCATCTCGGCGATCTCGATGATGGAGATGTCGAAGGTGCCGCCGCCGAGGTCATACACGGCGATCTTGCGGTCGCCTTCCTTCTTGTCCATGCCGAAGGCCAGCGCGGCTGCGGTCGGCTCGTTGATGATGCGCTTGACTTCTAGGCCGGCGATGCGGCCGGCGTCCTTGGTAGCCTG
Organism: Thiobacillus sp.; assembly: GCA_049283775.1. Classification (GTDB taxonomy): domain Bacteria; phylum Pseudomonadota; class Gammaproteobacteria; order Burkholderiales; family Thiobacillaceae; genus Thiobacillus. Next base: position 1,014 of record JBAPWR010000034.1, on the reverse strand, counting down.
GCGCTGGCTGTCGTTGAAGTAGGCCGGTACAGTGATGACGGCTTCGGTCACTTCCTCGCCGAGGTAGTCCTCGGCGGTCTTCTTCATTTTGCGCAGGGTCTCGGCCGACACCTGCTGCGCAGCCATTTTCTTGTCGCGCACTTCCACCCAGGCGTCGCCGTTGTCGGCCTTGACGATCTTGTAGGGCATCAGGCCGATGTCCTTCTGCACTTCCTTCTCTTCGAAGCGGCGGCCGATCAGGCGCTTGACTGCAAACAGGGTGTTCTTCGGGTTGGTGACAGCCTGGCGTTTGGCCGGCGCGCCGACCAGGATTTCGCCGTCGTCGGTGTAGGCCACGATGGACGGCGTGGTGCGCGCGCCCTCGGCGTTTTCGATCACCTTCGGTGTGCCATTTTCCATCACCGCCACACAGGAGTTGGTGGTGCCGAGGTCAATACCGATAATGCGTCCCATGATGCTTTCCTTCTGTAAAAGTTTGAATTGAGTTGGATATGGGGGAGGGTGGCGCCAGTTTCAATAAGGGCAGCTCAATAAGGCCGGCTCAAGCGTCCTTGCCCTTGGCGACCATCACCAGCGCCGGTCGCAGCGTGCGCTCGTTGAGCCGATAGCCTTTCTGCAGCACCGTCAACACCGTGTTGGCCGGCTGGTCGGAGTCGACCACCTGGATCGCCTGGTGCTGGTGCGGGTCGAACTTCTCGCCCATCGGGTCGATGTCGTGCAGGTTGTACTTGTTGAAGGCCGCCGCCAGCTGCTTGAGGGTCAGCTCGACACCATCCTTCATGTTCTCTACGCTAGGCGATTCGGCTGCCAGGGCCGCTTCCAGGCTGTCCTTCACCGCCAGCAGTTCGCCGGCGAAGCCTTCCACCGCAAACTTGCGCGCCTTGTCGACGTCCTCGGCAGCGCGGCGGCGCATGTTCTCGGTCTCGGCCTTGGCGCGCAGCCAGGCGTCGTGATGCTCGGCTGCGGCAAGCTCCGCTGCCTTGAGCATTTCTTCCAGGCTGGGGAGGGTGTCGG
>JBAPWR010000033.1:0-3521 GCA_049283775.1 Thiobacillus sp. | reverse complement strand
CGTCTGCCATGCGCCATCGATCTCGGCGAAATCGACCACCCAGCCGAGGGTGGGGTCGAGCGGTCCCGACAGGTGCACCTCGACGCGGAAGGAATGGCCGTGCAGGCGCGAGCAGGGATGCGTATCAGCCAGCGCCGACAGACGGCGCGCGCATTGCAGGTGGTAGATGCGGAAGATGTCCATGGCGTATTTTCACGCATCCCCATGCCCATGGCCAAGCAGCGTTTCAGGGAACTTTTGCCGCCCTGGATAAACTATCGGCAGTCCATTCTTCATTCCGGGAGTATTTATGCTGGTGAAACGCCTTTCCGTCGCGGCCGCGGCCGCCCTGCTGCTGTTGTCGATCAATGCCTGTTCGCGCGAGACCCCGCCCACCCTGTCTGCGCCCGAGGCCTATGCCGAGGTGCAGGCCGGCAAGCTGACCCTGATCGACATCCGCCGCCCCGACGAATGGCGCCAGACCGGCGTGGCGCAGGGCGCGATCCGCGTCAACATGCTGCATCCGCAAGGTCCGCAAGGCTTCGTGCGCCAGGTTCTGGCCGAGGTCGACGGCAACATGGATGCACCGATCGGTCTGATCTGCCGCACCGGCAACCGCACCACGCACATGCAGAAAGTGCTGCAGGATGCGGGCTTCACCCAGGTGATCAACGTCAAGGAAGGCATGGTCGGCAGCGCCGCCGGTCCGGGATGGCTTGCGCGCGGCCTGCCGGTCGAGGCGTGCAAGACCTGCTAGGGAAAGGCTGATTCATTTGGCTCGTTCGCCCTGAGCTTGTCGAAGGGCGCACCACGAACGTAATGAACCATCACTACCCATGGGTGAACACGCCCTGGCGGGCGGGTCAGCCTCGACATCGCCAAAGTAGATTGTCCCCGGCGAATTGCCGGGGAGCTGCGGCCATACAGCCGGCGCCTGGGCCCGACTCAAGTCAGCCTGCGCTCAGGCCGCCAGTTCCTTGACCAGCGCATTGCGCCGGCCGGTTTCGCTGCCGGTGAGGGCGAAGCCCTGCAGTCGCCCGCTTGCGTCGACGTGCAAGGCGCAGATGCCGGTATCGCTGCATTCGACCTTCCAGGCCCCCGCGACGCCGATTTTGGGCGGCAGCACCGCGACCGGATGCGCCGGCGTCTTCACCATCACCGGCATCGCCGGGTAGATCGCTGGCGTCGGCGTGCGGGTGAGGGTTGCGGCGAGCGCACGCGCCTGCACCATCAGCGGCTGGACGTAGGGCAGATTGAGCCCCTCCACCTCGGCACAGTCGCCCATCGCATAGACATCGGGGATCCCGGTTTCCAGGTGACGATCCGTCTGGATGCCGCGCCCCACGGGAATACCCGCCGCCTGCGCCAGTTGGGTGCGCGGCCGCAGCCCGATCGCCGACAGCACCACGTCCGCGGCGATCGTCTCACCGTTGTCCAGGCTTACCCGGTAGCCGTCCTGCGCCCGCTCGACACGCTTGCCGGTGCGGCCGAAATGCCAGTTCACGCCGAGCGCGGCGAGGCTGCTGGCAAGCCGTTGGCCGGCTTCGGGCGGCAGCAGGCGCTCCAGCGGCCAATCGCCCAGATGCACCACGTCGACTGCGAAGCCGGCGTGCGCCAGGTCGTTGGCGAATTCGCAGCCGATCAGTCCGCCGCCGAGCACGGTGACGCGCTTCGCACCCTCAAGGGCGTCGCGAAACACGGCGTAGTCCGCCAGGTCGTTGACCGCCAGCACGGCGCCGGCGGCATCGCCATCGAGGCCATGCGGGATGGGGTCTGCGCCGAGCGCGAGAACGAGCCTGGAATATTCCAGTTCGCCGCGATCGGTGTGGATGCGGTGAGCCGCGCTGTCGATCGCGGTGACACGGGTCTGCGTCATGACCGTCGCGTTCTGCTCGGCCGCCATTTTTTCCGCCGAGGCGCCCGCCAGCGTGGCCGCCGTCCTGCCCGCCGTCAGCGCGTTGGAAAGGTTGGGCTTCGAATAGAAGGTGCCGTCATCCGCCGTGACCAGCGTGACCGGCGTCGCCGTGTCGCGCTTGCGGATCTCCTTCAGCAGGGTGTATCCCGCGAGGCCCGAGCCGACGATGATGATGGGTTTCATGGATGCTCCTTGGTCTGGGAAGGCGCGCACCCTGCGCCGCCTCCCGGGTTGATGACGATCAGGCGGCAGTCACTTCGACCATCTCGAAGTCTGCCTTGGAGACGCCGCAGTCCGGGCATTCCCAGCCTTCCGGCACGTCTTCCCAGCGGGTGCCTGCAGCGATGCCGTGTTCCGGGTCGCCTTTCGCTTCGTCGTAAACATAACCGCAAACGATACATTGCCAAGCTTTCATGATGTGTCCTTTCAATGAGTCAAATGGTTTCGAATGATCTTCAGGCTGCGATCGCGTCTTTTTGCGCCTGGTAGTGCTTCGCGTGCTTCTCTTCCACCTTGGCCAGCGCGGCGAAGCGCTTGGCGGCCTTTTCCAGCACCGCCCGGAACATCTCGGCGTGCTCCTTCGATTCGGCGATCTGCTCGTCGATCTCGGCGACCGCGGCGTCGTGGCCTTCCTGCATCGCCTCGTGGCGGAATTTCGGGTACATCTCGGTGTACTCGTGGGTTTCGCCCTCGATCGCGTACTGCAGGCACTTGGCCGGGGTCATCGTCTCGTCGGCGAACAACAGTTCGGCGTGACCGAAGGCGTGCAGCATCTCCTGCGCGGCGGTATCCTCGAACACCTTGGCGGTGGATTCGTCGCCGACCTTGCGGCACTGGCGTGCGAACCACAGGTACTTGATATGGGCCATCGACTCGCCGGCGAAGGCGGCTTCGAGGTTCTGGATGGTGGGGGACTTGATGTTCTGCATGTTGGGCTCCTGTTCGGTTGATCAATGATGTCAATCAAGACAGGTGCAATGTTAGAGATCATCAATATATCTATCCAACGGGTAATCTGCATGAAATCGATTGATAACATCAATCAACCGGCCGCCGGCCAGCGTTGATGGACTGGACGCTGTTCGGCTCGGCGCTGCTGTCTTCGACCTTGTTTCCGGGCGGTTCCGAGGCGCTGCTGCTGTATCGCCTGCATCAGGGTGCCGACCCGCTGACCAGCGTGGCGATCGCCACCGCCGGCAACGTGCTCGGCAGCCTGATCACCTACGGCATGGGTCGCTTCGGGCGACGCGAGGTACGGCAGCACACGGTCAAGACGGAAGAAAAGATGGCACGCGCCGAGCGCTGGTTCGCGCGCTTCGGCCGCCCTGCCCTGCTGCTGGCCTGGCTGCCGGTGGTCGGCGACCCGCTGTGCCTGGTCGCCGGCGTGCTGCGCGTCGGTGTCGGCAGCTTCCTGCTGCTGGTGACGCTGGGCAAGCTGGCGCGCTACGCCGCTCTGGCCTGGCTAATCTAGGGCCTGTTCACGCTATTTTTGCCCCTGCGTTGCCTCAAGAAAACGATGGATGCAAGGCGCGCCACGCAGGCAAGGGCCATCCCTTGCCAAGGGGCGCAACGCCGCAGACGCGTTTTCTCGCGGCAACCCGAAGGGGCGGGTCCATTCGGGCGCATC
>JBAPWR010000032.1:0-7125 GCA_049283775.1 Thiobacillus sp. | reverse complement strand
GGCTCGAGGCGGGACCGGTCGAAGTGCGCAGGCGTAGCGGCGGCGAGCGCCTGCGTCCGCTAGCGGGCGGGCCGCACCGCAGCCTGAAAAACCTGCTGCAGGAAGCGGCCATTCCGCCTTGGCAGCGCGATACCCTGCCCTTGCTGTGGTGCCGCGGACGATTGGCGTGGGCCGCCGGGGTCGGCTATGACGCGGATTTTCTGGCCGAACCGGGCGAAGCCGGAATCATCCTGTCGCTCGCTGGTCAGTAGAACGATCTCCAGCAGCGGCGCATTTTTTCCGCTAAAGAAGCCTTTGTTTGCGCACGACCATTCCATGCACACGCCGAAATTCATTTTCCTGTCATGCCTGCTGATGACGCTGACCCCCTCGGGCTTGCTGGCTCAGCCCCACGATCTGGTTCCCGCCACGATTGCACCTGTCAGTCCTCTGGTCATGGCGCGACCCCACGCGGAATGGCTCGGACAGGCGCAACTGCTCGAGCGGCAGAGAAACTGGAATGCCCTGCTGGAACTGGGACGGCAGTGGAGCCAGGCGGAAAGCGGCAAGGCCTTGGCCTGGTTCGTGTTGGGCCGAGCGGCGAGCGAACTGGGGCGCCACGACGAAGCGATCGCCGCGTATGAGCGGGCGCTGCGCATCGAACCCGACGACATCTATTCGATCAACAATCTGGGCAATGCCTATCGCGACAGCGGGCGCCCACGCCAGGCGATGCATCTGTGGCGCGAGGCGGTGAAAATCAACCCCGGCTACCTGCAGGCCTGGAACAATCTCGGCACGACTTTCTACGCGATCAAGGGCCAGGCCGGCGTGGTTCAGGCCCTGCAGCAATTGCAGGCCACCGACCCGGCGCTGGCCGAGGTCTGGCGCAAGCTGGCGATCGAGTATTCGATCAGTCGCGACGAGCGGGTGGCGCGTCAAGCGGTCGGGGTGCTGCGTGGTCTGAGCGAGGCGCAGCGGACGCGAATGTTCGACATCCTCTTTGCCGGCGTCTGAGGAAAGCGACGCTAGTCCCTGCCGGACAGGTGCTGCAATTCCGCCACCGCCTGGCGCAGACGGCTGGCTTCCTGTTCCGGCCGCATCAGCGGGCGCCGTCGTTGTCCGTGGCTGACGAGTTCGGCATAGAACTCCGCATCGTTCTCCGCCCGCGACAGCAGCCTGGCCAGATGGCGTTCGTCGCCGAGCGGAAAATAGCCGGGATAGTCTTCGCCCAGCATGCCGATATTGCCGGGAATGTCCGACGCCAGCACCGGCAAGCCGGCGGCCAGCGCCTCGCAGATCACGTTCGCCCCGCCTTCCATCACCGAAGGGATGACGAGCAGGCGGGCACGCGCCAGTTTCTTCAGCACGCTGCGGTGGGCCACATTGCCGGCCCAGGTCCAGCGAGGCAGCTTGTGCTGTGCCAGTTCGGCCGTGCGGGCCATCTCGGGCGTCAAGGCGCCGCCGAGATGGGTCACCGCAATGCGCGAATGTTCGGGCAGGTAGGCGGTTGCCAGCGCTACCCGGAACGGGTCCTTTTCCTCGCGCAGATGGCCCACCACCAGCACCTCGAAGAGGTTCGGCTTGGGTGCTGCGCGGGCGATGTCGGGAGCGGACTGATAGATGACCCGGGCCTTCGCCGCCTGTCCCGCTTCGAGTTCGTCGATCCCCCGCTCCTGCAGCACGATCAGGCGGTGCGCCAGTTCGAGCGCCTGCTGCGCATCGCGGTCCTGGTGGATGTCGCGATACAGGTCGGTGCCGGTCAGCACCAGCATCAGCGGGCGGGTCGGAAAACGCCTGGCGAAGCTGCTGATGGAAGCAAAGCTGCGCCGCGCGTGCAGCGCGATCATCATGTCGGCGGCGCGACCGTCCCATTCCACCTGCACCCGCACGCCATGCCCCGCTTCGCGCAGAAAACGTGCCCAGCGCGCAGCAGTGTGCCAGTTGCCGTTGCGGCTCGCGGCACCGTAGGGGGTGATCAGGACAATGCGCATGCAGAAAGTGTAGCGCCGGATTGTTGGATAATCCCTGGATGAGCGAAATCCCCGTCACCTCGCGCGACAACCCGGTCTTCAAGCGCTTGCTGAAGCTCGCCGAGTCCGCCCGCGCGCGGCGCGAGGCGCGCATGAGCCTGCTCGACGGCGAGCATCTGTTGGAAGCCTACCTTGACGCCGGCGGCGAACCGCACACCCTGGTACGCGCCGCGTCCTGCGATGCGGCGCGGCTCGATCGCCTGGCGCAGCGTTGCCGCCAGGCCCGCAGCCTGGTGCTGCCCGACAGGCTGTTTGCCGAGCTTTCCCCTGTCGTCACCCCAACCGGCGTCCTCGCCGAGGCGGCCTGGCTCGAGCCGCCGGCCATCGCCGGCAGGCCGCTGGTGATGGTGCTGGAAGACATCCAGGACCCGGGCAACCTCGGCTCGATGCTGCGTGCCGGCGCAGCGGCGGGGGCGACGTTGGCGGTGCTGTCGAAAGGCTGCACCGATGCCTGGTCGCCGAAGGCGCTGCGTGGCGGGCAGGGCGCACAGTTCGTGCTGCCGCTGATACTGGCGGTCGAACTCGATGCATGGCTGGCGTCGTTCGACGGCCAGCGCATCGCCCTGACTCTGGCGCAGGACGAAGATTTCTACACGCTCGATCTAACCACGCCGCTGGCGATCATCGTCGGCAACGAGGGGGCTGGCTTGTCGGAGTCGGTATGCCGTGCCGCCAGCATTCGCACGCAGATTCCGATGACCGGCAGGGTGGAGTCGCTGAATGCGTCGGCGGCACTGGCCGTGGCAGTGTTCGAAGCGGCCCGCCAGCGCAGAATACGCACTCGCTGACAGATTCAGGTCTGGCTGCGCAGGCGCGCGGCGATCTCCTCGACCGACATGCGGGTAGTGTCGATGACGGGCAGTGCATGGCGCGCGAACAGCTTTTCGGCCGCCATCAGTTCGCTCCGGCACTGCGCCAGGCTGGCGTAGCGGCTGTCCGGATAGCGAACCTGGCGAATCGCCGCGAGACGTTCCGGCGACAGGGTCAGCGCATGCAGCCGCGGCAGATGGGCGAGCAGCACCTCGGGCAGGGTGCCGTGCTCGAGATCGTCCGGGGTGAGCGGGTAATTCGCGGTGCGCAGGCCATACTGCAAAGCGAGGTAAAGCGCAGTGGGCGTCTTGCCGACGCGCGAGACCCCGACCAGGATGAGGTCTGCCTGGTCGAGGCGTTGCGGCTGCAGGCCGTCATCGAGTGCGAGGCTGAAATTCACCGCGTCGATTCGCGATTCGTAGTTGTTCGCCATGCCGTGTGTGCGTCCGCCGCTGGGAATGGCAGGGCGGCCGAGCGCGGATTCGACGGCAGGGGCCAGCAGGTCGAAGATGTCGAACAGGGCGACGCCCGCCTGACGCAAGAGATCACGCAGTTCGGGGCGGGTCAGGCTGGAAAACACCAGCGCGCCGGGGGCCGCCTGGATCCGTGCCAGCGTGCTGCGGACCTTCTCCGCGGTGTCGATGAAAGGCAGCGGAATCAGGCTAAACTCGAAGTCGGGAAACTGCGCCAGCACGCTCTTCGCCACTGCCTCGACGGTGACGCCGGTGTGATCGGAGACGCAGAAGACAGGATGGCTTTTCATCGGGGGCATTATGCAGGAGTCGGCTGATTACATTGTGTCACTGGACAGCCTGTCGATGGCGGACGTGCCGCGCGTCGGCGGCAAGAATGCCTCGCTCGGCGAGATGATCGGCAAGCTGTCGAACATGGGCGTCAAGGTGCCGGGCGGATTCGCCACGACGGCGCAGGCGTTCTGGGATTTCCTCGATCACAATGACCTGCGCGCACGGATCAACCAGCGCCTGGACGCGCTCGACGTCGCCGATGTCACTGCGCTGGCCGCTGCCGGGGCGGAAATCCGCGGCTGGGTGGAAGCGGCCCCCCTGCCGTCGGCGCTGGAAAACGGACTACGCGAATCCTACCGCGCGCTCGGCAGCGAAGTCTCGGTCGCTGTGCGCTCGTCGGCCACCGCCGAAGACCTGCCGGACGCATCCTTCGCCGGCCAGCAGGAGACCTACCTGCACGTGCGCGGCGAGGCGGACCTGCTGCGCTACGTCAGAAAGGTCTTCGCCTCGCTGTACAACGACCGCGCCATCGCCTACCGGGTGCATCACGGCTTTGCCCATGCCGAGGTCGCGCTGTCGGCCGGGGTGCAGCGCATGGTGCGGTCCGACATCGCCTGCTCGGGCGTGCTGTTCACCCTCGATACCGAATCCGGATTTCGCGACGTGGTGTTCATCACCGCCGCCTACGGGCTGGGCGAGACCGTGGTGCAGGGCTCGGTCAATCCGGACGAGTTCTACGTTCACAAGCCGAAGCTGGTCGAGGGCTATCCCGCCGTAGTGCGGCGCGAACTGGGCGGCAAGGCCATCCGCATGGTGTGGCGCGACGGCGCGACGGTGATCGAGGATACGCCGTCCGAGTTGCGCAGGCAGTTCGCGCTGAGCGATGCCGAGGTGCTCGAACTTGCGCGCCAGGCGGTCACCATCGAAAACCACTATGGGCGGCCGATGGATGTCGAATGGGCCAAGGATGGCGAGAGCGGTGAACTGTTCATTGTGCAGGCGCGCCCCGAGACGGTGAAGGCGCGCGGCACCGGCGCGATCGAACGCTACGTGCTGAGGGAAACGGGCGAAGTGCGCATCAGCGGCCGTTCCATCGGCCAGAAAATCGGCGCCGGCGCGGTGCGCCTGATCGCCAGCCCGGCCGAGATGGACCGCGTCCGCCCGGGCGACATCCTCGTCACCGACATGACCGACCCCGACTGGGAGCCGGTGATGAAGCGAGCCGCGGCGATCGTCACCGACCGCGGCGGCCGTACCTGCCACGCCGCCATCGTCGCCCGCGAACTGGGCATCCCGGCGGTGGTCGGAGCCGGCGATGCGACGGCGGTGCTGAAGGATGGCGAAGAGGTGACGGTGTCATGCGCCGAGGGCGACACCGGCAAGGTCTACGCCGGGCTGCTGGATTTCGAGGTCGAGACGCAGGCCAGCATCGCGCTGCCCGAGCCGCCGGTGAAGCTGATGATGAATGTCGGCAACCCGGAACGTGCCTTCGAGTTCGCGCAGATTCCCAATCACGGCATCGGCCTGGCGCGGCTGGAATTCATCATCGCGCGCATGATCGGCGTGCATCCGCTGGCGCTGCTCGAATACGACGCGCTGCCGCAGGCACTGCGTGAGGAGATCGACTTGCGTACCGCGGGTTATGCCGATCCGGTGTCCTTCTATGTCGACAAACTCGCCGAGGGCATCGCCACCCTGGCGGCGGCATTCTGGCCGCAACCGGTGATCGTGCGACTGTCCGATTTCAAGTCCAACGAGTACGCCAATCTGATCGCTGGCGATCGATACGAGCCGCACGAGGAAAACCCCATGCTCGGCTTGCGCGGCGCGGCGCGCTACGTGTCGACCCGGTTCCGTCCGGCCTTCGAACTTGAATGCCGGGCGCTGAAACAGGTGCGCGAGAAGCTCGGCTTCTCCAACGTCGAGGTGATGATTCCCTTCGTCCGCACCGTCGAGGAATGTGCCGCGGTGGTGGGCTTGCTGGGGGATAACGGCTTGCGCCGCGGAGAGAACGGACTGCGCCTGATCATGATGTGCGAGATCCCGTCGAACGTATTGCTGGCCGATGAGTTCCTGCAGCATGTCGACGGCTTCTCCATCGGCAGCAACGACCTGACCCAGCTGACGCTCGGCATCGATCGTGATTCAGGCCTGGTGGCGGAAGGCTTCGACGAGCGCAATCCGGCGGTGAAGCGGCTGCTCGCCGAGGCCATCGCCGCCTGTCGCAAGCAAGGCAAATACGTCGGGATCTGCGGCCAGGGGCCGAGCGATCATCCCGACCTGGCCGACTGGCTGGTGACGCAGGGGATAGTCTCGATCTCGCTCAACCCGGATACGCTGGTGGCGACCTGGCAGCGTCTGGCGAGTCAGCCCTGAAAGGCTCTCAGGCGTTGCGCGTCCTTGACGTGAATGGTGCGGCCATGGACCTCGATCAGGCCTGACTTGACCAGATGGCTGAGGGCGCGCGAGAAGGTTTCCGGCGCCAGGCTCAGCTGAGACGCCAGGGTCTGCTTGCTGGTGTCGAGTTTGACTTCGAATTCCGGCAGGCCCTCTGCGGGAATCTGGTGGGAGAGGTAGCAGACCACGCGCTGCACGCTGCTCATCAGGGTGCAGGTCTCCATGTCGGACATCAACTGATGCAGCTTCATCGACAGGCTGGCCAGCATCTTGCGGGCAAAGCGCGGATCATGATCCAGTAACTCGATGATGGCCTGTTTGCTGGCGACCAGCAGCACGCCATCCTGGGTGGCCTGCGCCGATACCGGAGCCGGGATGTCGAGAAAAACCACGGCCTCGGCAAACGAGGCGCCGCTATTCATGGTGCCGATCACCTTTTCCGATCCCTGCGGCGTCGGCAGGAACAGCTTGATCTGTCCGGTCACCACGACATAGATGCCATCCAGCGCATCGCCCTTGTTGAACAGCATTTCATGCGCACGCACCCGGTATTCGTGCACCCCGGGCAGCAACCTGTCGACGTCGCTCTCGCCCAGTTCGCAGAACAGCGGCAGACGGGCAAGTACTTCCCTGGTTGACTCGAGCGTATACGGGGTCATAGGCAGCTTTTCCTCAAATACTCCTTTTTTTAAATTCTAGAACAAGGAGTTGCGCAAATCTTGATTTGGGTCAAGGTTCGCGGCCGGCAATCTGATCACAATCTATCCATCCTACCGGATCGAGAGATTATCAGATGAATATATCTGGAATTGTGGTCACGGCCTTGCCCGAGCATGTGGCGGAAGTGGCACAGTCCCTGTCGAACCTCCAGGGCCTGGAGGTGTTTCAGGCCGATGTCGCCAGCGGCAAGCTGGTCGTGGTGCAGGAAGCCGCCAGCGTCGGAGAGGAAGTCGAAGGCTTCAAACGCATCCGCGCCGTACCGCACGTCATCGCTGCGGATCTGGTGCAGCACTATTTCGAACAAGACAACGAATTGATTCACGCCATTCCGGACGGGTTGGAGGGCCTGGAAGGCGTCACCGTGCCGAACGAACTACAGGACTGAAGGAGACCGTCATGCATCTATCCCGTCGCGAATTCATCAAGACCGGCATCGCCGC
>JBAPWR010000031.1:0-3147 GCA_049283775.1 Thiobacillus sp. | reverse complement strand
GCTCACTTGTAGCCGGCGCGATCCATCAATTTTACGGCCTTGGCCTGCAGGCTGCCAGCCTGCTTGACGTTGACCAGGTTCTGTCTGAACTCCCCCCAGGCGGCGACCTTTGCGTCCGGCTTGACCTTGGGATTCACCGGATATTCCATGTTGACGTCGGCGATCATGTTCTGCGCCATGTCCGACGACAGCCACTCGATCAGCTTTTGCGCCCCGGCAGGATTCCTGGCGTGGCGGGTGACGCCGGCACCGGAGATGTTGACGTGCACGCCCGCCGACTTGTTCTTGAGGTTCTGGTTGGGCCAGAAGATCGCCAGCGGCAGATCCGGTTTCTTCTCCATCAGGCGGCCGAAGTAATAGGTGTTGACGATGGTGACGTCGCACTGGCCGGCGGCCACGGCTTCCATCGCCTTGGTGTCGTCGGGGAAGGGCGAGGTGGCGAGATTGGCGACCCAGCCACGCACCATGTCCTCGGTCTTTTCCTCGCCGTATTCGTGGATCATCATCGCCACCAGGCTCTGGTTGTAGACCTTCTTCGAGGTGCGCAGGCACAGGCGGCCTTTCCATTTCGGGCTGGCCAGGTCCTCGTAGGTCGACAGTTCGCCCGGCTTCACCTTGCCGGTGTTGTAGACCATCGTCCGGGCCCGTACCGACAGGCCGAACCATTCATTGTCCGGGTCGCGCAAATGGGCCGGCACGTTGGCTTCGAGTACCTTGGACTTGACCGGACGCAGCAAGCCTTCTTCGGAGGCCTGCCACAGGTTGCCGGCGTCGACGGTCAGCAGCACGTCGGCGCGGGTGTTCTTGCCTTCGGCCTTGAGACGGGCCATCAGCGGTCCTTCCTTGTCGGTGATGAACTTGATCTCTACTCCGGTTTCGCGGGTGTAGGCGTCGAACAAGGGCTTGATCAGCTGTTCATTGCGAGCGGAATACACCACCACTTCTTCTGCCAGCGCGGGCAGGGAAGCGGCGGCCAGGGTCAGGGCGGCAAGCAGGCTGCGCATTTTCATACAGGGTGATCCTCAAGAATTTGTCATGGCGGTAATGGTACTGACAATGAGAACCGTTATCAATATCTTTTGTGAATTTTTTATCAGGCAGGCCTGCGGGTCACTTTCTCTGGAACTGGATCAGCGTGCGCAGCTCGCCCTCGAACACGGCATCGACCGAGATGGCCCCGGGCTCTTCGACGACCTTGAGTCCGGATTGTGCCGCCGGCGTGATGTCGACCAGCGCCAGCAAGGCATCCGGATAGGCGACCTCGATGGATACGCGCATCGGGTAGTAGCCGTCGAGAAACTTGCGCATATAAGGACCGTTGTGGAGCATGTAGAAGCCGCTCCCACCGTTGCGCAGGGCCTGCGTTTCGGCAGACAGGCAGAGGCGGGCGCCCGCCTCCACGTTGCGCAGCTGCACGCTGGGACCTTCGATCCAGGCGTCTTCGATGTGGCTCTTGGACTCCACCTTGAGATCGCGGACGAAACCCTCGCGAAAGGTGATCTGCGCGCGAGCGACCTTGTCGAGGTTGTCGTGGCACTGCTCGAGCCCGACCCAGCCAGACGCCAGGCTCTCGTCTGTCAGGCGGATACGGTTCTGATGATGGTGGAAAGGTGCGGCAGGGGGCTCGGCGAGGAAATTCAGCGTGCCTTCGTTGACATCGTAGGCGCTGCGCACATCGAAGAAGTCGTCGGCGTGCACACCTCCCACGGTCAGGCTCGCCAGCAGCAGGAATGCGCGGCGCAGATTCATTGTCCGCTGGTCATGACGCGTCGTGCACCCTCGAAGCGAAGACTCCAGTAGCTCTCCGACAGGCTCGACAGCATGACGCCGCCGCTGCGGCTGCTGGCAGCATGGACAAAGCGCTTATCTCCGAGATAGATGCCGACATGGGAAAAGGGGCGGTCGAGGGTATTGAAGAAGACCAGGTCGCCGGGCTGCAGTTCCGCAGGATCGAGCTCGAGCCCGACCTCGCTGATCGCCCGGCTTTCGCGCGGCAGCTGCAAACCGGCCGTCTGGCGAAATACGTGATTGACGAAGCCGCTGCAGTCGAGCCCCTGCTGCGGGTCGCTGCCGCCCAGGCGATAGGGCGTGCCGACCAGGCTGACTGCATACATCGGGATGTCGACCGTGGGCAGAATCTCGCCGGCGGCAGCCGGCCCCGAGGCGAGCACGGCACACAGCAGGAACGGGAAGGCAGCGGATTTCATCGATCGGGATGTGCTCTATATTGAAAACGAATACGGCTATATTGGCCGCATCTTGAAACCGAGGACATGATCATGAGCGACGAGAATACCTCCGTAAACACTGAAAATGAAGCTCTGCTGTTATTGGAGAATCAGGCCGAAAAGGCGGTCGGCGAGCCCGATCTTCGCGAGCGGGTGCGTGACATGACCGCGCGTGCCTTGCATGAGCGGCGTTTGTCTCTGAGCGAGTTGCGCGACATCGTCGGTGCGGTCACGGCAGGGGTGGGCAGCGGGCTGGATGCGCGTGGCGGAGAGATGAAGGCCGGACTCAAGCAGGCGGTAGATGGCCTCGACGATGCCATCGGTGGAGCCGCCGAGGCGGTTTCGCTGACGCTGCGCGAAGCCGTTTCGCAAGGACGCGAGTTCAAGGACGGTGAACTGAAGGAAACCCTGGAACGACTGCGCGATCTCGAGTCGCAGTTCGTCGATACCCTGAAGGACGCCGCGCAGAAATCCACCGGCAAGCTCAAGGAAGAGTGGTCCCACATGGCGGATCACCTGTCGAACACCGGTACGCGTACCGGCGAGCGTGTCCGGGATTCGATGACGCAGCTGGCGCAGGGCGTCAAGGTGAGCGCCGAGGCGGGGCAAAGCGGCGTGAAGCAGGCGGTGGAAGCAACCAGTGAGCGCCTTTCCCAGATCGCCGCTGGGGTGCTCGAGGCCTTGTCCGAATCACTCAAGCGGCAAAGCGATCGCATGCGCTGATGGGCGTTGCCCGGCTTGACCGGGGGCTTGGCTGGCCCCGGTGAGTTGCGGTTAGACTGTTGCCATCAAGACAAGAAGAAACTTCCATGCTCTGGGAAACGATATCGGTCGTCCGTGACCTGCCGCGCCTGCACGAAATAGCCACGGTCATGATCCGTTATGGCTGGGGCGACCTGGTGCGGATGCTGGGGATCAG
>JBAPWR010000030.1:0-5873 GCA_049283775.1 Thiobacillus sp. | reverse complement strand
CGTGCCGCGGTGGTGTAGTACACCAGGGATCGCAACGGCGTATCGGCGATTGCGCCGGCCGAGGCGATCAGCAGCGGCAGGATGATGAGGGTTTTCATGTCCGTCTCCTTTTGATTGATGACGGTGCCACTGTGAGCCCCCAGGCTTAGAGCAACATTAATCCGGGCTTAAGCGGGGCTTAAGCCGGGCGTGGATAATCCGGACTGAAACGATTCATCGAGAATCCCATGCGCATCCTCCTGGTTGAAGACGACGAACTTCTCGGCGACGGCCTCGCGGCCGGCCTGCGTCATTGCGGCTACAACGTCGATTGGCTGCGCGACGGCGAGCAGGCGCGCAGCGCCCTCGCGACCGAAGACTACGCGGCTCTGGTGCTCGATCTCGGCCTGCCTCGCCTGGACGGAATGAGCCTGTTGCGTGGCCTGCGTACAGCAGGCAATGCCATTCCGGTGCTGATCCTGACCGCGCGCGATTCGACCTGGGACAAGGTCGACGGTCTCGACGGCGGCGCCGACGACTACCTGGTCAAGCCCGTCGACCTGGATGAGCTGGCCGCGCGCTTGCGTGCCCTGACCCGCAGGGCCTCCGGCCAGTCCTCACCGCTGCTGCATGCAAGAGAGGTCGAGCTTGATCCGGCGGCCCGTCGCGTTCGCCTGCGCGGCGAGCCGGTCGAACTGTCGGCGCGGGAATTCGCCATTCTGGAGCAGCTGATGCGCAACGCCGGCCGGATGATTTCGCGCGCCCAGCTGGAATCCGCGCTCTATGGCTGGGGCGAAGGGATCGAGTCCAATGCGGTCGAAGTCCACATCCATCACCTGCGCCGCAAGCTGGGGGCAGACCTGATCCGCACCGTGCGCGGGGTCGGCTATCTGCTCGAGTAGACAATGACGCTGCAGCGATTTTCGATTCAGTCGCGCCTGATCCTGCTGGTGCTCGGAGCCGTGCTCGTCGTCGATCTGGCCGCAGGCTGGTCGGGCTACCGGCGGGCGATGCACGAAGCCGACGAGCTGCTCGACGCCCAGCTGGCCCAGTACGCGCAGATCATGTTGTCGCTGGCCCACGAGGGTGATGACGACGAAGTGAGGCTGCCGAACATCCAGGCCCATCCCTACCAGAGCAAGCTGATGTTCCAGATATGGAAGATGGACGATGCACCGCGCCTGATGCTGCGTTCCCCGGAGGCGCCCCACCAGTGGCCGCAAGGGGTATCGGACAGGGACTACTCGGAGACTGTCATTGCCGGCCATGCCTGGCGTTTTTTTGCCGCGACCGGCGACGACGAATACGTGGTGCTGGCAGCGCATGACCTGCACATCCACGAGGAACTCGCACGCGAAATAGCCCTGAGCAACATCAAGCCTTTTCTTCTCGCCCTACCGATTCTGGCCGTGCTCCTGCTGCTTGCCATCCGTCACGGCCTGGCTCCCCTGCGCACCCTGGAATCCGACCTTTCCGCACGTGATCCGCGACGCCTCGACGAGGTGCCCGAGGCTGGCCTGCCGCGGGAACTCAGGCCGCCGGTCCGCGCCATGAACCGGCTTTTCGGCCGCATCCGCAAAGCGATGGACAAGGAGCGCCGCTTCACCAGCGACGCGGCGCACGAACTGCGCACGCCGATCGCCGCCCTGCGCGCCCAGCTGCAGGTTGCCCAGCGCACCCCTGATCCGGCTGAACGCCAGGCCGCGATCGCCAAGGCCCTGCTCGGGACCGACCGCATGACGCATCTGGTATCGCAACTGCTGGCCCTGGCCAGGCTGGAGGCGGAATCCGCCGGCCATCTGGATGGACAAGCAGAGCTCGGCAGCCTGCTGCAGGAAGCCGTCGACGAGCGATCAGCCCAGGCCGCGGCCAAGGGGATCCGACTGCAGGCCAGTGTCGACACGGAATGCGTGATCATGGGCAACAGCGAACTGCTGCGGGTGTTGCTGCGCAACCTGCTCGACAACGCCATCCGCTATGTTCGCGAGGGTGGGCAGGTGAAGGCCGCGCTGTCGTCGGAGAAGGACCATGTGCTGCTGTCGGTCGCGGATGACGGACCGGGGGTGGCCGAAGCCGATCGGGAAATGCTCGGCCAGCGTTTTCACCGCTTCGGTCCGCAGACTGCAGACGGGGTCGGACTGGGCCTGTCGATCGTACGCCGTATCGCCGAACTGCACGGGGCCGAGCTGAACTTCGGCGAGGGACTGGATGGCAAGGGCCTCGGTGTCGAGGTGAGCTTCCCGGCAATCGCCGGCGCAGGCAAGGCGGCGCACTGATTGCAGTGCTGTCAGCGGCGGATCGATCCGGCCATTCCGCTGTGAGCCGGATAAAATGTCCTAGCCTGTTTTTTCTGGTTTTGTCGGGCCGGAAGGCACGACCCCATTTTCAGCGGAACGAAACATGCAGCGCTACAAGATCCTCCATCGCACCTATTACAACTTTTCCGGTCTGGTTCGGCTCCAGCCCCACGCCTTGCGCCTGCGGCCGAGAGAAGGCCATGAACTGCGCATCGAGTCCTCGAGCCTGAAAATCACCCCTGCGGCCACGCTGCGCTGGCAGCGCGACGCGGAGGACAATTCCGTCGCCATCGCGACCTTCGATACGGCCGCCAGCCAGCTCTTGATCGAAAGCAACGTCATCATTCAGCAATACAACGAAAACCCGCTCGATTTTCTGGTGGCCGATTACGCGACGCACTATCCATTTGCCTACCAGGCCGACGACCAAGTCCTGCTGTCGCCCTACATGAACAGCACCGGCAACCCGGCCAATGGCCAGCTGGCTGCATGGCTTGCGAACATTTGGCGGCCGGGCGAACCGATCCAGACCTACGCCCTGCTGCAGCGTCTATGCACCCACATCAACAAGACGCAGGCCTATCAGTTGCGCGAGGAACCCGGGGTTCAGGCTCCGGCAGAAACCCTGTCCCGCGGCAGCGGATCCTGCCGAGATTTCGCGCACCTGTTCATGGCGGCCGCACGCCATCTCGGGCTCGCTTCGCGTTTTGTCAGCGGTTACCTCCACACGCCGCCTTCGGCAACGAATTTCGGCGCGACGCATGCCTGGGCCGAAGTGTTCCTGCCTGGGGCAGGCTGGAAGGGATTCGATCCGACCATCGGCGACATCGTGGGCAGCAGTCACATCGCCGTCGCGGTGGCAAGGCTGCCCGAGTCGGTGCCGCCGGTCGCAGGCTCGTTCATCGGGCCGACGGGCGCGAGCATGAATGTGGGGGTATGGGTGACCGAGATGGGGTGAAGTTCGACGTCCAGGGCATCGGCTGGAATCCGGCAGGACGGCGTGAGCAGTCGCGCGGAGAGGAAATCGCCAACAGCCTCAGTCACGGACTCGGTCTGATCGCTGCCCTCGCGGCAAGCCCGTTGCTGATCCTGCATGCGCTGCAACGTGGCGATACGGTGTTCGTCGTCGGCGCGAGCATCTTCGTGGTGACCATGGTGCTGCTTTACCTCGCCTCCACCCTGTATCACGCGCTACCGGCTGGCCGCACCAAGGCGATGTTCCGGATCATCGAGCACTCGGCCATCTTTCTGCTGATCGCCGGGACCTACACCCCTTTCGCCCTCGGCGTGCTGCGTGGCACCCTGGGCTGGACGCTGCTCGCGCTGGTCTGGGGCATTGCCATGGCCGGCGTGGTGCTCAAGGCGTTGAACCGGCTGACCCACCCCATCCTCACTACCAGCCTCTACCTGCTCATGGGCTGGCTGATCGTCATCGCGGCCGAACCTCTGGCTGCCGTACTGCCCGCATCAGGACTGCGATGGCTGGTCGCCGGCGGCCTGGCTTATACGCTGGGAGTGATCTTCTTCGCGCTAGGCTCACGTCTGCGCTTCTGCCATTTCATCTGGCACTTGTTCGTCATGGCCGGAACCACCTGCCATTACTTCGCCGTGCTTTGGTATGCGGCCTGAGCAGGCCGCGCGGAATCAGCGCAGCCTGCGCCCGACCTGCCACACCAGCCAGCCGCGCTGCAGCCATTTGACGGCATACCGCGGACGCAACACGACCAGCAGAAGTGCGGCCCCCGCCAGCAAGGCTGGATGGCGGCGGATAACCCTGACTGCGTTCACGCCGCGGTCGACCAGCGCCAGGCGTGCCCGCAACGGTTCCACGGTTTGTGCCAGCGCAATTCGCTGGGCCGCAGCCTGCGCGACCAGTCGGCGGCGACGTTCGGCCAGCTGGGTCAGTTCTTGATTCATGATCCGGAAGTCAGCTCCTGGCGGTCCTTGGACAACTCCGCCAGGCTCGCCTCGAACAACCGCGGTCGTGTTCGCGACTTGCGCATGGCGAGCCACACCAGGCCTGCACCGGCAATCAGGAAAAAAGCGGTCAGGCCGGCCAGCGCGGCGAGACGGTGCGACTCCCAGAAAGCGACCGCAATCAGGATCGCCAGCAGCACCATACCCACGCCGAGGCAAAAAAGCGCCACCAACCCCAACACCAGAAGACTGGTCAGGTGTGCACGTTCTTCGGCAATGTCATTGGACAGCAACTCGAGGCGGGTATGAACGATGCCGATCAGACTCCCCGCAAGCGTTTTCAGGGAGTCGAACAGCCCGCCGGTCGCGGCATGAGATTCTTCCGCCATCGCCAGGTCAGCGCCGTCCGATCAGCAGGCCGATCACCACGCCGACGCTCGCCGCGATGCCGATCGCCTGCCACGGATGGCCATGGACGTATTCGTCCGTCGCCTTGGCGGCGGCCTTGGTCCTGGCGACCAGTTCCGCCTCGGCATCGCTCAACTTGGCCTTGGCTGCAGCGAGCGACTCGCCGACCCTGGCGCGGGCTGCCGACATCGCCTCGCCGCCCTGACCCGCCGTGGCTTTCAGCAGGGCCTCCGCATCGGCAACCACCACCTTGAAATCACGGATCAACTGCTCTTTCGTCACGTCGGACGGGCCTGCTTGCGCAGACAGGTTTTCTGTACTCATGGCTATGCTTCCTTTCGTTGGTTTTGGAAAAGTCCGGGCTTCGATATCGGGCTTGCAATGGAACAAAGACCATCACCCAAAACGCTTCAACCAAAGCCCACTTTACTTATAAGAGTAGACAGCCGCCCCCCCATTGCAAATGAAGGTTCGCTGCTGGTTTTGCCGCGGCGATCAGGCTGGGATAGACGGTAGCTATGACCAATTGCAACTGTTTGTAAAAGCCTATTGGTCATTCCCCCTGCCAGGAAGGGCAATCAGCGCATCGGTCGACAAGGCGTCCGGACAGCGCCAGGGAAGTACGTAGCCCCCGGTCGGATCATTGATCGCCTCGATGGTCAGCACCGGTACGTCGGATTTGATTTCACCAAAAATGGTGGCGAAGGAAATGTCCGCCGCATCACGCCCGGTGCCGATGCGTACGAAACCCATCGGCACCGCCATCCCCGAGGGGTCGAAAATGTACCAGCGCCCGCCGAGCAGCACCTCGACATAGGCATGAAAATCGGTCGGCCCGAAGGCCGGGTCGGCGCCGTAATCGATGCCGGAACAGAAGCGTGCGGGGATGTTGAGGGCGCGGCACAGGGCGATCATCAGATGCGCGAAATCACGGCAGACGCCGACCTGTTGCTGGTACGTGTCGATGGCGGAGGTGGTGAAAGTGCTGCTGCCGGAGGTGAAACGGGTACGCTCCTGCACCCATTTCCGGATGCCTTCGACCCGCCGGTAACCAGGGGGCAAGTGACCAAAGGTCTGATTGGCCAGTTGTTGCAGCTTGTCCGACTCACAATAGCGGCTCGGGTAAAGATAGGCCAGGACTTCCGTGGGCAATTCGGCAACCGGCATTTCACCGATCTTTTCCGGCCGGCCGACATGGTGGCGGATATCGACTTCGGCCTGATAGCTGACTTTGAGCGGACCGGGGTTGGCCCGCATCCGCAGCAACCGGTG
>JBAPWR010000029.1:0-4300 GCA_049283775.1 Thiobacillus sp. | reverse complement strand
ATACCCGGCTGGCTCGCGAGCAGGCCCAGAAGGAAAAAGTCCTGGCGCAGATCGACAGGCTGAGGCTCGACCTCGCCGAATTGCTGCTCGAGACCCTGCAGGAAATCGAATGGTTGCGCGGCAGCAGCCGGGCCGCTGCCGACAGGCAGGTCGAACATCGCGACTGGGCGCTGGAGCGTGCACGCGCGGAATACGAACTGGAATTGAAAACCAATCTTGGCTACAGCATGGCGGAAACCCAGGCGGCCAAGCTGCGCCGCAAGCAGGTCGAGTTTCGTCTGGCCTTGGCGCTGGCCAGGCTGGAGGCCCTGGCCGGCGGCAGCCTGCCGAGCAATGAAGGAGCAAATCAATGATGGGTAAAAGGGTTCGGGCAGCGATGGCTGGCCTCATCGGTGTGGCCTTGCTGCCGACGCCGGCGTTCGCCGCTGACGGCGTGGAACTCACCACGCGTGTCTCCGGGGTGGTCGAGGAGGTGCTGGTGAGCGAGGGTCAGGAGGTAAAGAAGGGGGCCCTGCTGCTGCGCCTCAATCCGGTGATCCTGCAGGCGCGCCTCGACGAGGCGACGGCCGATGAAGACCGGGCCAAGGCCGACGAGGCGGACGCCAAGCGCGAGCTGGAGCGGGCGCAGGAGCTGTACGAGCGCACGGTTTCATCCACTACCGAACTGGATGCCGCCTCGCTTGCCTACGCGCGAGCGCAGGCGAGCTTTGCGGCTGCAGTCGCCAGGCGTGTGATCGCGCAGAAGAACCTGTCCGATGCCGAACTCAAGGCACCGTTCGACGGGGTGGTGAGCGCACTGCCGGCTGCGCCCGGGGTCGTGGTGGCGGCGGAATGCCAGCCTAAGACACTGGTGGTGCTGAAGCGCTGAGCCGGCCTCAGCTGCGCGGCTGGACGGCCGTGTTGTCCGCGGATTTGGTGCGCGGGGTGTAATCCCAGTAGCGCTTCCAGGCATTGACCACCAGATTGGGATATTCGGCGCGCCCGAGGCTGCCGTTGTAGCGGCCCAGGGCACGGAACAGGTCGCCGCGCTCGATGTCGATGTAATGCCGCAGGATCAGCGCGCCGTAGCGCAGGTTGGTGCGCAACTGGAACAGGTTATGGTCGGGGCTGCCGATGGCCTTGACCCAGAATGGCATGACCTGGGCATAGCCGCGTGCTCCCACCGGCGACACGGCATATTTGCGGAAACGGCTTTCGACGTGAATCACTCCCAGCATCAACTGCGGATCGACTCCGGCGCGCGAGGCCTCCCAGTGCAGCGTAGTGAGAAACTCCAGCCGCTCGGCTTCGTCGGGGATCCATTTGCTCAGGCGTCGCGACATTTCCTGCAGCCAGGCGGCTTCGTCAGCAGGGTTGCGGAACGCGGTCCGGGAGACTGCGGTGTCGGCGAGGCCGCGTTGCAGGGACGCGCGGACATTCGCCGACATCGCTTCCTCGCGCTGTGCACCGGCGTGCGCCAGGCTGCTCCCCAGCAGAAGCATGCTTGTCAGCAATCCGATTTGTAGCTTTGTCTTCATCCTAGCTTTTCAACAGTCTGGTCAAGAATTCCTTCGCATCGCTCAAGGTGATCTTCTGCGCCTCGCCTCCGCGACGTGACTGGTATTCGATCACGCCTTCCTTCAGCCCGCGCTCGCCGACGGTGACGCGATGCGGGATGCCGATCAGTTCGGCGTCGGCGAACATCACCCCGGGGCGCTCGTCGCGGTCGTCGAGCATGACGTCGAATCCGGCATTGCTCAGTTCATCATACAAACTGTCGGCTGCCTGTCTAACCATCTCGCTCTTGGCATAACCGATCGCCACGATATCTAGCAAGAAAGGTGCCATCGCCGGCGGCCAGATGATGCCTTTGTCGTCATGGTTCTGCTCGATCGCCGAAGCGACGATGCGCGACACCCCGATCCCGTAGCAGCCCATTTCCAGCGCCTGCGCCTTGCCTGATTCGTCCAGATAGGTCGCGTTCATCGCCTGCGAATACTTGTTGCCGAGCTGGAACACATGTCCGACCTCGATGCCGCGGCACAAGGCCAGGCTGCCCATGCCATCCGGACTGGGATCGCCGTCGACGACATTGCGTATATCGGCCACAACATCCGCTTCCTTCAGGTCTCGGCCGAAATTGACTCCCGCAAGGTGGAATTTCGGCTTGTTGGCGCCGCAGACGAAATCGCTCATCGCCGCGACTGTGGGGTCGGCGATGAGCCGGATGCGGCTGCGGTCGATCCCGACCGGCCCGAGAAAGCCGGGCGGACAGCCGAAGGCCGCGCGGATTTCGGCTTCGTTCGCCAGCCGGAAGTCCGCCATCCCGGGCAGCTTGCCGAGCTTGACCTCGTTCAGCATGTGGTCGCCGCGCAGCAGCAGGGCGACCATCTGCTCGCCAACCATGACGGCGACCAATTTGACGGTGCGGGCGAGCGGGATGTCGAGCAGGGCGGCGACGTCCTCGCAGGTAGTCTGCTTCGGCGTGTCGACCTCGCGCATCGCCTCCAGCGGCGCGGCACGCGGCGTCGCCGGCGCGAGCGCTTCTGCCAGTTCGACGTTGGCGGCGTAATCCGAGTCGGGGCAATAGGCGATCAGGTCCTCGCCGGAGTCGGCCAGGACGTGGAATTCGTGCGAGGCCGACCCGCCGATTGCTCCGGTATCCGCCGCCACCGCGCGGAAGCTCAGGCCGAGGCGACTGAAGATGCGCGTATAGGCCTCGTACATCGTCTGGTAGGTGGCGGCAAGGCTGTCGCGGCTGGCGTGGAAGGAATAGGCATCCTTCATGAGGAATTCGCGTGCCCGCATGACGCCGAAACGCGGGCGGATTTCATCGCGGAACTTCATCTGGATCTGGTAGAAGTTCAGTGGCAACTGGCGGTAGCTTCTTATTTCCCGACGCGCGATGTCGGTGATGACTTCCTCGTGCGTCGGGCCGAAGCAGAAGTCACGCTGGTGGCGGTCCTTGATCTTCAGCATCTGCGGACCGAACACCGCCCAGCGCCCGGTTTCTTCCCACAATTCGGCCGGCTGCACGGCAGGCATCAGCAACTCGATCGCGCCGGAACGGTTCATCTCTTCCCGCACCACGGCTTCGACCCGGCGCAATACCCTGAGCCCCAATGGCATCCAGGTATAGAGGCCCGAGCCGAGTCGCCGGATGAGCCCGGCGCGCAGCATCAGCTTGTGGCTCACCAGTTCGGCTTCGGAGGGGGCTTCCTTGGTGGTGGAGAGGAAAAACTGGGAAACGCGCATGGTGGGAGGTCAGGCCGGGCATGGAAACGAAGGCGGCATTTTACCGTGCGGGCGTGTAATCTTCTGCGCTTGTTTTTGCATGAATCAAGCGGATGGAGAAGGGATGCGCCTGAAATTTGGCAAACGAAAATCTGCCGAGGAGGGTCTGGAGGTGACCGAGGAGCGCGGGCTGCGCACGCTTCATCTGGGCACGCGGGCGATCCAGAGTGCGATGCGGGTGTCTCGCCCCTGGGACCTCGAGCTGGCTTACACGCGGGCCATGATGGCCTGCCTGATGTTCAATGAAATGCCCGGCGAAGTACTGATGATCGGCCTCGGCGGAGGATCGCTCGCCAAGTTCATTCGCAAGCACCGCCCGCAGACACACATCACGGCGGTGGAAATCGATCCCGGGGTGATTGCGGCTGCCCGCGCCCATTTCGAACTGCCGCCCGACGACGACACCCTCGAGGTCGTCGAGGCGGACGGTGCGCTCTATGTGCGGCAACATCCTTCCAGCGCCGACGTGATCCTGCTCGATGGCTTCGACGCCGGAAATCAGGTCGAGGCACTGGCGACCGAGACGTTCTATGCCGCCTGCCGCCGTGCCCTCAAGCCGGGTGGGGTGCTGGTGGTCAACCTGTGGGGGCGCGACGAGGCCTTCACCGGCTACTTCAAGCGCCTCTTGACGGTCTTCGACGGCGAGGTCGGCTGGCTCGCCGTGCAGCGCAAGACCAATGTCATCGTTTTTGCATTCAATGAACCCGATGCGGCGGCACGGCTCGAGGCGGCGCGGCCGCGCCTCGCCGATCTGTCGAAACGCTATGGTCTCGATTTCCGCAGTTTCGCGCGGGATTTCCAGTGGGCGAAGGGGGTCGCGCCGCTGCTCGACTAGGTTGCGAACGGATTTTGGTGTTCGCCTCAAAAATCCAATCAAAACAAGGCCTAGCAACGCAATCGCTGGCCCTGGCTGGTTTGCAATTTTTTCAGGGTATGAAAGAATGCAAACAGTTAAATTTCGAATGGTGGCGGCCATGATCGACCGAGAAGGGTACCGCCCGAACGTAGGCATTATTCTGTGCAACGC
>JBAPWR010000028.1:0-1607 GCA_049283775.1 Thiobacillus sp. | reverse complement strand
TCCGGCATGACGGCAACGGGGGGCGTTCATGCCAAAGCCAGAGCCTGCTTCACTGCCGCCACCAGACGGGTGCGGATATCGTCGCGAACCGCGAGGAAACTCTCCAGCGGTTCGCCGTGCGGATCATGGAACGGCAGATGAATGGCCGGGATCGGCTTGGGGAAGATCGGACAGGCCTCCCTGGCGTTGTCGCATACCGTCACGACCAGGTCGATGTCCTCGTTCATCACCGCGTCGATGTCCTTCGGCTGCAGGCCTTCGGTGTTCAGTCCGGCCTGCTTCAGCGCTGCGATCGCGCCGTCGGCCACCTTCGGTTGCGGCCGGGTGCCGGCGGACAGCGCGCGCACCTGGCCGGCGAGGTCATGGTTAAGCAACACTTCGGCCATTTGAGAACGGCAGGAATTGCCGGTGCACAGCACCAGCACGGTATAGGTTTTCTCAGCCACGAGGGATCCTTGATGAATTGAAATGAAACTGAACGAAGCTCAGCAGCAACCGCCCGCGGCCGGCTTGGCCTTGACCGGGATACAGCTCGACACCTTGGCGACGGCAGGCTCGGGCACGCAGCAGCCGCTCGCTTCCTGGCCGCCGAAAACCGGGATGCTGTCGAGCGTGTGATAGGTCTCCCAGGCGATTCCGGTGGGGTCGGTGGCCCAGTACTTGTCCGACTTGGCATAGCAGCAGGCGGTGCCCATCTCCTCCACCACGTCGGCATCGAGCTTCTGCAGGCGCGCGTTCATCTCGGCCAGTTCGTCGGCCGACTCGACCTGGATGCCCAGATGGTTGAGCCCGGGCGCTGCGCCGCGCGCCGAGATGGCGAAATTCACCCGTGGATTCTCGAGCATCCACTTGGCGTAATCATCCTTGGTCACGGTCGGCTCGGCGTCGAACATGGCTGAATAGAATTTGATGCTGGCGGCCAGATCGTCGACCGCGACGTGAACGTGCAGGCGTTTCATGTTGACTCCTTTTCGGTGGAACAGGCGGGGCTGCAAACGGGCGAACAGGGATTGCCGCCGCAGCAGTTTTCGGTGAGAAACCCGAGCAGCGCGTTCATGGTTTCGAAGTTCGCGGTGTAGATGACGAAGCGCCCGGCCTGCTGCGAATCCACCATCCCGGCATGCGACAGTTCCTTGAGGTGGAAAGACAGCGAGGACGGCGCGATGCCGGTCAGTTCACTGATCCTGCCGGCGGCGAGACCAGCCGGACCGGCCTGCACAAGGACGCGGTAAATGGCCAGGCGCGAATCCTGGGCGATGGCTGCAAGGGCGGTGACGGCGGCTTTGGTTTCCATGTTTCAATAATATTTGAAACATGGAATTCCTGGCAAGCAGTTTTTTATTCTGCATTGGGTCCGGCCTGGGCACCGGCCAGTCGTTTGTTTTGCCAGCGATGCGGCGATCCCGGTGGGCTGCCCAGACGAGGGCCGATCAGCGCGCAAACCCGCAAATCATGGCCTAAGCGGAAGACCAATCAATAGCCGCAGCCCGGTCCCGACTGCGCGCCCGAGGCCGCCGCTTCCATCCCGAGCATGTCGCGCGCCACCGCCTCGGCGACCTTGATGCCGTCCACGCCGGCGGAAAGAATCCCGCCGGCATAGCCCGCGC
>JBAPWR010000027.1:0-4144 GCA_049283775.1 Thiobacillus sp. | reverse complement strand
TGCTTTGCCCCCCTTATCATTTGCTTCTTTTATTTCTTCGGCCTGCGGTCGCGATTGCTTGATCGACAGGACAAATTCATTGGCCCTCAGGTTGTTGACCGTTGACGCCTTGATTTCCACCAGACGCGCCGTCTCGAACAGGGGAGAGTCCTCGAGGCTGCGCATCAGGGTCGACACGCGCGCACTGGACTGGGTGTAGCCGCTGATGTTGATCGTATCGCCGGTCTGCTTGAATGACTTGAGATAAAGCCCTTCGGGGAGCAGCCGGATCATCTGGTCGAACAGGTGCACCACTTCGGTCCGGTTCGACTGCAGGGTTTCGACGACCTGCTTGCGCTCCAGCAAGGCCTGCGTCTGCTCGCGGATTTTCTTGATCTCGCCGATCTGCTCATCGAGCTTGGCGATTTCCTGTTCCAGAAAGGTATTGCGAGCTTCCTGGCCAGACTGCCGCGCGGCGATCAGGCTGTGTCCAAGCACGACGGTCAGCAGGCCGGCCACGACCGCGATGCCGAGCATGATGTTGAACTGGCGGCGGCGTGCCGCACGCTTGAGTTCACGGTGAGGGAGAAGGTTGATGCGGATCATTATTAGTCAAACCTCCGCATGGCAAGTCCACACGCGACAAAGAGGGAAGGCGCATCCACCGCCAGCTGTTGAGGACGCACTTTGGAACCCACCGTCATGTTCGAGAACGGGTTGACCACCATGGTCGGAATCCCGGTGCGCTGGGCAACCACTTCATCCACGCCGGGAATCATGGCGCCGCCGCCGGCAAGCAGGATCTGGTCGACCTTCTGGTACTGGGTGGATGTGGTGAAAAGCTGCAGGGCACGACCGATTTCCATCGCCAGCGTCTCGCTGTAGGGCTGCAGCACCTCGACATCGAAGCTTTCCGGCAGCGTGCCCTTGCGCTTGGCATTCTCGGCTTCTTCCGTGGTCATGCCGTAGCGGCGCGCGATCTCGTTGTTCAACTGGCTGCCGCCGAAGCCATGCTCGCGCATGTAGACCAGTTCGCCATTGTTGAAGATGTTGATGTGCATGTTCTGCGCGCCAATGTCGATGATCGCGACCGTCTGACCTTCGCCGCTGTTCGGAAGCAGATGCGCCATCTGTTCGAACGCGGTCTGGGTCGCATAAGACTCGACATCCATGATCAGTGCCTTGAGACCGGCAGCCTCGACCGCGGCCACGCGGTCTTCGACCTTTTCCTTGCGTGCTGCGGCGAGCAGGACCTGAACATCATCCGGGCTGGACGGCGAGGGCCCCAGCACCTGGAAATCCAGATTCACTTCGTCGAGCGAGAACGGAATCACCTGGTTGGCTTCGGTTTCGATCTGGTTTTCCAGATCGACGCCCTTGAGGCTCGCCGGCGCCAGGATTTTCTTGGTGATCACCGCCGACGAAGGCAGCGCCAGGGCGACGTTCTTGATCCGGGTGCCGAGGTTTTTCCACGCGGTGCGCAGGGTCTCGGCGACCTGATCGAGATTGGCGATGTTGCCATCGCTCACGGCATCCTTGGGCAGGGGTTCGATGACGTAGCGCTCGACCCGCAGCAGCCCCTTGCCCGCATCGGACAGTTCAACCAGCTTGACCGCAGTCGTACTGATATCCAGTCCAAGGATGGGCAGGCCTTTTGCAGACAGCCAGTCCAGATTGATATTCAGGTGCAAGAGAATTTTCCTTTACGCTTCTTTGTGTTGGCGCTGTTTCTTGTAATTCTTTTTAAATGCTAGCAACAACACACGGTTTATAACAGTCATTTTCGGCTCGTGTCCTGCGGGTCAATCAATTGTGTCCAATTTCCAACACTACTAACGCCTATAATCTGTCGAAC
Organism: Thiobacillus sp.; assembly: GCA_049283775.1. Lineage (GTDB taxonomy): Bacteria > Pseudomonadota > Gammaproteobacteria > Burkholderiales > Thiobacillaceae > Thiobacillus. The sequence goes on along the minus strand of JBAPWR010000027.1, from coordinate 2,310 downwards.
TTTAGGCATCAGAAAAAAGGAACCGGATGTTTTCCAGATGGTGGCATTACGCCCTGGCGATCGCACTCAGCCTCGCCGTGGTCGGCTCGGCGCTGGCGGGCCTGGCGGCAGCGCTGATCTACCCCAAGCTGCCCCCGCTCGAGGCGCTGACCGACTACAAACCCAAACTGCCGCTGCGCATCTACACCGCGGACGGCGCCCTGATCGGCGAATTCGGCGAGGAGCGCCGCGCCTTCATTGCTATCGACAAAGTTCCGCAATACATGAAGCAGGCGATCATCGCCGCCGAGGACGAACGCTTCTATGCGCACGGCGGCGTCGACACGCTTGGCGTGCTGCGTGCGGCGGGTTCGAACCTGCTGTCGGGCGGCGCCAAGGAAGGCGCCTCCACCATCACCATGCAGGTGGCGCGCAATTTCTTCCTGTCGAATGAGAAGACCCTGACGCGCAAGCTGTCCGAAGCGATGCTGGCGATGAAGATCGAGCACAACCTCTCCAAGGACAAGATCCTCGAGCTCTACATCAACCAGATCTACCTCGGCCAGCGCGCCTACGGCTTCGAAGCGGCCGCGCGCACCTATTTCGGCAAGCCGATGAAGGATCTGTCGCTGGCCGAGTTCGCCATGCTCGCCGGCTTGCCCAAGGCTCCGTCGCGCTACAACCCGGTGGTCAACTTCCCTCGCGCCAAGGCACGCCAGCAGTACGTGCTGGGACGAATGCGCACGCTCAAGTTCATCGACGAGCCGACCTGGAAGGCAGCGGTCGAGCAAAAGCTGGTGATTCGCCCGAGCCGGCAGCATGTCGACGTCGTCGCCAGCTACGCCGCCGAGATGGTGCGCCAGACCCTGTTCGAAAAATACGGCGAGTCGATCTACAGCTCCGGATACAAGGCCTACACCACTTTATTGCGCGCGCAGCAGGAGGCCGCCAACCGTTCGTTGTGGCAGGGCGTCGCCGACTATGACCAGCGCCACGGCTACCGCGGCCCGGAGAAGCAGATCAGCCTGCCCAGCGGCAAGACTGAAATCGAGGCGGCGGTCGCCAAGGCCCTGGAAGACCTGTCGCCGGTCAACGAGCTCTATCCTGCGGTGGTCCTCGCGGCCACCCCCAAGCTGATCCGTGCCCAGCTGCAGGATGGCAGCGTCGTCGAAATTGCCGGTGCCTCGCTGAAATGGGTCGCCGCCTGGGAAGCCGGCAAAAAGGGGCGCAAGCTGACGCCCGGAGCGGTGGTTCGGGTCCAGGCCCAGCCGAAAAAGCAGTGGCGCCTGGCGCAGCTGCCGGAAATCGAATCCGCGCTGGTAGCGCTCGATCCCAACAATGGCGCCATCACCGCGCTGGTCGGCGGCTTCGACTTCAGCCGCACCAAATTCAACCGCGTCACCCAGGCCTGGCGCCAGCCCGGTTCCAGCTTCAAGCCGTTCATCTATTCCGCCGCACTGGAAAAGGGTTACACGCCGGCGACGCTGATCGAAAACACCCCCTTCACCCTGACCGCTGAAGAGACCGGCAACGACGCCTGGGAGCCGAAGAACTACGACGGCAGCACCAGCGAGATGGAACGCATGCGCACCGCGCTGACCAAATCCCTGAACCTGGTGTCGGTGCGCATCCTGCAGGGTATCGGTCCCTATTACGCACGCGACTACATCAAGCGTTTCGGCTTCGATCCCGCGCGCCATCCGCCCTACCTGACCATGGCGCTGGGCGCCGGCAGCGTCACGCCGCTGCAACTGGCTGCCGCCTATGGGGTATTCGCCAACGGCGGTCATGGAGTCAAGCCCTACTTGATCGACAAGGTCTACGACAACCGCAACCAGATCGTCATGCAGGCGACGCCGCAAAAGGTTGGCACCAACGCCCCGCGCGTGATCGATCCGCGCAACGCCTACGTCATGACCACCATGATGCAGGACGTGGTGCGCTACGGCACCGCAGCGCGCGCCGGCCAGCTCAAGCGCGGCGACATCGCCGGCAAGACTGGCACCACCAACGACGCGCGTGACACCTGGTTCGCCGGCTACACCCCGGATCTGGTCGCTATCGCCTGGATGGGCTATGACCAGCCGCGCTCGATGGGGCGCGCCGAAACCGGCTCCCAGGCCTCGCTGCCGATCTGGATCAATTTCATGGCCAGCGCCCTGAAAGACGTCCCGCAGAAAGGCTGGAACACTCCTCCGGGCGTGGTCACCCTGACCATCGATCCGCTGACCGGACTCAGGCTGCCCGAAGGCGAGATCGGTCTGGAGGAACATTTCTACGAGGAGTTCCTGCCCGCGGAAGCCACGATAGGCGGGGATGACTTCTTCCTTG
>JBAPWR010000026.1:0-3472 GCA_049283775.1 Thiobacillus sp. | reverse complement strand
GACACCGTCATGCGGAGGGGTTGAACCTGGCGCCGGGAGCTGGCTACCCCGGCTGGCGGGGATTATGGAGAGATCGGCACCGGGCGTCAACGCGCCCGGCTCGTCGTTTTTTCATCATGAGAAATTATTGCCATTTCGCTCTCGACAAGCCTGGCTTATGGTGCAACTGCATTAAGATCCAAAAACCGTGCCGCGACGGATGCGCGCAAGCGCGCCGCGCGGCAGACCAAATCAAGAATGAGGAGGAGTCGGAGTGGACCTGTCGAATCTGCTGATTCCGGCTGTACTGTTTTTCGCCCTCGGCTTCCTCGCCCAGGCGGTCAGATCTGACCTCAAGTTTCCGCCCGAGCTCGCCAAGGCGCTGTCGATCTATCTCCTCGTCGGCATCGGCCTGAAAGGCGGCATCGAACTGTCGCATGCCGACCTGGGCGACGCGCTCAACGCGGTGGCGGCGGCGCTGGTGCTGGGCTTCGCCTTGCCGATCGTCGCCTATGCCATCCTGCTCGCCGGTCGCCTCGACAAGCTCAACGCCTCGGCGATCGCCGCACACTACGGCTCGGTGAGCGCCGGCACCTTCCTCACCGCGATCGCCTACATGAACGCGCAGGAGATCGAGTACGAGTCCTACCCGGTCATCATGCTGGCGATCATGGAATCGCCGGCGATCATCGTCGGCCTGCTGCTGGCGCGTTTTTCACGCGGGTCCGGGGCCGGCGAGGACGATGCGCGCGAGAACCACATGGGCGAGCTGCTGCGCGACGCCTTCACCAACGGCAGCGTCATGCTGCTGTTCGGCGCCATGGTCATCGGCCTGGTGGTGAAGCCCGACTCGCTGGCGACGATCACCCCGTTCTTCAGCACCCTGTTCATGGGCGTGCTTTCGCTGTTCCTGCTCGAGATGGGCATGGAGGCGGGCAAGCGCATTTCCGAATTCCGCCGCGCCGGCCTGTTCCTGGTGTCGTTCGGCGTGGTGATGCCGCTGATCGGCGCGGCCGCCGGGATCCTGGTCGGCCATTACTGGCTCGGCTTCAGCGTGGGTGGCGTGCTGCTGGTGGCGGTACTGGGGGCGTCGGCCTCGTACATCGCCGTCCCGCCGGCGATGCGGCTCGCCATCCCCGAGGCCAACCCGTCCTTCTACCTGACGCTTTCGCTGGGGGTGACCTTTCCCTTCAACGTGCTCGTCGGCATTCCGCTTTACCATTACATCATCACCCGACTCGCCGCCTGATTGCCATGATCCAGAGCTATCCCATGAAACTCATCAACATCGTGGCCAACGCCACCCTCGAGGACCGCCTCGTGGGCATCGCCGAACGGCACAAGGCATCGGGCTACACGGTGCTGGATGCGCGTGGGGCGGGAAGTGCCGGTCTGCAGACCGGGGTGCTCGAAGGCGAGAGCAACATCCTGTTCATGCTGGTGGTGCCGGAATCCAAGCTCGACGAGGTACTGGCCGATGTCGAGCGCCTGATGAAGCGCGGTCACCACCTTGCCGCCTTCATCACCGACACCCAGGTGCTGCGGCGGGAGAAATTCAGCGCCTGACCGCTTGCGCGAACAGCGTTTTTGCCTCGCGCATCGCGAAATTCCAGAAACGCTCGACTGCGATGCGCGTGCCGCAGCCGGCTTCACGGCTGATGACGCTCTCCTCGGCCAGGCGCGCCAGCGGAATGCTGCGTTTCTGCGCAGGGGATGGGTGGCCGAGGCGACGACCGCCGGTTGTTTTTCCATTAGGGGACGGGAGACCAGGTCGGAGGCCGCGAGCAGGCCTCCGATGATCGCGAGATCCTTGTCGGTTTCGTTGAGCAGCGCGAGGCTGTGCGCGCAGTTGTTGACGTCGAGGCTCGGCACGACCTGGGGATGGCGTTGGCAAAAGACCGACCTCGATGAAGCGTGCCCTCGCGCCCTCGCGTTCGCGCACGAGCCACAGCACGCCGTGGCTGGGGCCCCGGTGGCATGGCTCTAGCGCCGGCGCGCCTGGCGCGGCAAGCTGCGCTTGTCGGCGTTTGCCCCAGTCAGCACGAAATCCTTGAACGCCTGCGCCGCCGGCGAAAGCCGCTTGTCGGCGCGATGGACGACATACCAGTGGCGCATGATGGGGAAGCCCTCGACGTTCAGCACGGCCAGCCGCTTTTGCGCCAGCTCCATTTCCAAGGTCTGCAGTGACAGGATGCCCAGCCCCAGCCCGGCCTGCACCGCCAGCTTGATCGCTTCGTTGCTGCTCATTTCCATGCTGGACCGCAGCTCCAACCCTTTTTCCGCGAAACAGCGTGTCATGGCGGCACGCGTGCCGGAGCCGGCTTCCCGCACCAGAAAGGGCTCGGAAGCGAGCTCGCGCAGCGACAGTTTTTTTGCTTTCACGAAGGGATGGTCGGGCGGCGCAATCGCCACCAGCGGGTTGTCCAGGAAGCGTGTGGCCTCCAGTTCCAGCCCGTCCGGTACCTTGCCCATGATGGCGAGATCGATGCGGTTGGCGACGAGTTGCTCGAGCACCGACTCGCGGTTGGCCACAGCCAGGTGGATCGATACACCCGGATGCTGGCCGCGGAAGCGGACCAGGATGTTGGTGGCGACGGCATTCACGGTCGAGGTTACGGCGAGATTGAGGCGGCCACTGTTGACGTCCTGCAGCTGCGCGAGGTTGGCCTGCAGATCGTCGAGCCGCGCGGTGATGGCGCGGCTGGCATGCAGCACCTCGCGTCCCGCCTCGGTGAGGTAGATCTTCTTGCCCAGTTGTTCGGTGAGCGGCAGACCGAGGATGGTTTCGATTCCCTTGATCTGCATCGAGACTGCGGGCTGGCTCAGGTGCAGCTCCTCCGCTGCCCGTGAAAAAGAAAGATGGCGGGCGACGGCCTCGAAGACCCGGAATTGTCGGAGCGTCAGACGGCGCATGATCTAACTATGTATAAGTCAATTTATATAGTTTTTATCATAATAATTGAATATTAATTATAGAAGGCCTTCCGTATATTCCGTTCCTGTCGAGTTCAGGGGCAATGTTCCTGGGCTGTGTTTTTCACTCTCAGGAGCAAGCAATGGATCAATCCGCACGTTACGCCGACCTTTCCCTCAAGGAAGAAGACCTGATCAAGGGAGGCAAGCACATCCTCGTCGCCTACAAGATGAAACCCAAGGCCGGCTACGGCTACCTGGAAGCGGCTGCTCACCTGGCGGCCGAGTCCTCGACCGGCACCAACGTCGAAGTCTCCACCACCGACGACTTCACCAAGGGCGTCGACGCGCTGGTCTATTACATCGACGAAGCGACCGAAGACCTGCGCATCGCCTACCCGATGGACCTGTTCGACCGCAACATGACCGACGGCCGCATGATGATCGTCTCGTTCCTGACGCTGGTGATCGGCAACAACCAGGGCATGGGCGACATCGAGCATGCCAAGATGATCGACTTCTACGTGCCCGAGCGCGTGATCCAGCTGTTCGACGGCCCGTCCAAGGACATCTCCGACCT
>JBAPWR010000025.1:0-5633 GCA_049283775.1 Thiobacillus sp. | reverse complement strand
GCGGTGGATCGCCTCGACCATCGAGCGATCGATGGCGTTGCTCGCCATGTCACGCACGAAAACGCCGTCCACCTTCAGGTAATCGACCTTGAGGTGTTTCAGGTAGCTGAATGAGGACAGGCCGCTGCCGAAATCATCGAGCGCGAACTTGCAGCCGAACTGGCGCATCGCCTCGATGAATTCATTGACCATGGCGAGGTTGCCGATCGCCGCGGTTTCGGTGATCTCGAAACACAGGTGGGGGCCGTACAGCGGCTCGTTACGCAGGCGTTCCAGCAAGAAGCGGCGGAACTCGGGATCCTTCAGCGAGGCGCCCGAGAGGTTCACCGCGAACAGGCAGTGCAGCGGCTTGTCGCTGAGCAGATAGCGGCCGCACAGCTTCAGTGTCTCCTCGATGACCCAGATGTCGAGCGAGGGCATGATGAAATAGCGTTCCGCGGCGGGGATGAAGGCCATCGGAAGAATCTCGCTGCCATCCTCGTCGATCATGCGCAGCAGCAGTTCGACATGCCGTGACGGCTCCGCCATGCCATCGACGCGCCGCAGCTCCTGCCACAGCAGGCGCAGGCGGTTTTCCTCCAGGGCCTTCTGGATGCGGTTGATCCACTGCATTTCGCCGCGATGGCGCGTCAGATCGGAATCGCGGCTTTCGTAGAGGTGGATCTGGTTGCGGCCACGATCCTTGGCGACATAGCAGGCTGCGTCCGCAGCCGACAGCAGACTGGCTGCCGAACCGCTGTCGCTGTTGATGGCGACCATGCCGACGCTCATGCCGACCGAGAAGATGCGGTCTTCCCACTTGAAACGGTAGCGCTGTACTTCGGCACGGAACAGGTCCGCCACCTCCAACGCATCGCTGATGCTGCAGTTTTCCAGCAGCAGGGCGAACTCGTCGCCGCCCAGGCGGGCGAGGGTATCGCGCTCGCGCAGATTGCCTTTCAGCAGCAGCGCCAGCTGGCGCAGCAATTCATCGCCGGCGGCATGGCCGCAGGTATCGTTGATGACCTTGAACTGATCGAGGTCCATGTAGCAAAGCACGTGTTCCCGCCCCTGCTGCAGGGCCGAAGCCAGTGCATGGTCGAGACGCTGCTCGAATTCGCGGCGGTTGATGAGACCGGTGAGCATGTCATGGCTGGCCTGATAAACCAGCCGCGCGGTGGCTTGATCGACGCGCTCCTGCATCTGATCCTGCATCGCCTGGAGATGCGCCGCCATGTGGTTGACGCCACGCTGCAGCGAGCCCAGCTCGGCGTTGCCCGACAACTCGACCCGCGCATCGAGCTGGCCCTCGCCGATGCGGCTGACGGTATGAGACAGCGCCAGGATCGGCCGGGTGATCTGGCGGCCGATTCGCCAGGCGAGGTAGAGGCTGAGCATCAGACCGACGGCGAGGATCAGCAGGCTGTGGAGGATGGCTTCGCGCTGGCTGCGTATGGTGGTGCTGCGCGAAACCTCCAGGCCGACCCAGCCCAGCAATCGGGTCTGGCGCGGAGCCGCAAGCGAGTCGCCGGCGTAGTCTGGAATGTCGTCGACGACGATTTCGGTGCGGGTGATGGGTGCGTAATAGACCAGCCGGTCGGCCAGTTCGACTTCGCTCAGGCGGTTCTCGTCGAGCCTCCCCTTGGCAGTTTCCCAAGCGCCGATGCCGACCTGGACCAGCGGCCTGCCATCGTCGGACAACACCGCGATGCTGCGGATATCCGCCTCGACCGCGGCCTTCTCGAGCAGCGACTGCAGCACCTCCAGATTGCCGGAAGCCACCCCATACTCCGCGGCAGGCGCGAGCTGGCGCGCCATCGCAGCCGCCCGCGTGCGCAGAGACTGGTCGAGGTCCTCGATCTTTCCCGCAATCAGCTGAAACAGCAGCAGCATCCCGATGATCGCCGCCGGCACGGTTGCCAGGACGATGACACGACTACGGATTCCCAAGGCCCGGATCACGGCTCTCCCCCAAGTTCACGCACCAGTTCAGCCTCGGCGGGCAGCGTGATCCCCAGCGAACGCGCGACCTGCTTGTTGATCGATACGTTGAAATAATCCGGATGCGACGGTGGCGGCAGATTCGGCGACGCACCCTGCCCCGCTTTCCTGATCCAGTCTGCTGCCTGGCGTCCGACCTGTGCCGGGGTCGAGTAGAGGGACAGCAGGGCGCCAGCGCGCGTCAGGGAACTCGAGTACCCCAGCACCGGAACGCGATAGCGGTAAGAGGTCAGGAAAACGCTTTGTGCCGTGTTGCGGTTGAATGCGATCGGGTCCGGCAGCGCCAGCAGCAGATCACTCGACGGCAGCACCCTTTCGAGTGAGCCGATCAGTTCGCGATCCGTGGATATCGCCTCGTGCTCGAGCGACAAGCCCTGTCTGCGCAGCTCGGCCTGGAGCTTGCCGATCAGAGCCTCGCGCTTCTCGCCAGTCACCAGCCCCACCCGCTTGGCGTCGGGGAAGGCCAGCCTGATCAGGCGTGCCTCGCGATCGAACGGCTGGTCGACATAGATCGCCGACACGCCCTTCGCCGCGGATCTGCTCAACACCGGCTGGGCGCTTTTCAGATACCATTCGCGCGGCACCAGGATGACCAGCAGCGGAGGCCGGGAGGATAAATGAAACAGCGATTCCGTTGCCCGCACCCCCACTGCGACAACCAGGCTCGCCGACCCCAGCTCGCTTGCAGCGAGTCTGCCGGCATCGATACGGGAAACGTCGTGGCCCTGGCCTTGCAGGCCTGCGCGAATCGCCTCGTAGGCCTCCTGGTAGGGTGCCGAATCATCACTGAGCACAACCCTGATATCTGCCGCCTGGCCGATGCTCGGTGCACCGATCAGCAAGACCACGATCTGCAATGCGTGGAGCAGACCGAACCGCCCCATCCGGCAGAGGCACAGCACATTCATCCCGGCATCGTTCAAACCGGCCCCGTCTGTCCGAGCCAGAGACACTCCCCCCTGCTTTCCTGGTCGATCGCCTGCAGCTGCTCGACGTGCGCGGACTGCGCCTCAGCAGGCGCGACGAATGCAACGGGTCGCGGGCGAGGCCGCGAGCTGCGCGCCTGCTGCTCGAACCCGGCGTCGTCGAGTCCGATCGACAGGCTTTCCTGGCCACGCGTCAGCGCCAGGTAAACCGCCGCCAGCAGTTCGCAGTCGAGCAGCGCACCGTGCAGGGTCCGCGCGGCATTGTCGACGCCGTAGCGCTTGCACAACGCATCCAGATTGTTGCGCTGACCGGGATGCAGGGCCTTGGCCATGATCAGCGTATCGATCACCCCGCCACACCAGGTTGCAAGCGCATCCATGCCCAGCAGACGCAGCTCCATGTTGAGAAAGCCGACATCGAAGGGGGCATTGTGGATGATCAGTTCCGCGCCCTGGATGAAGTCGACGAACTCGCGCGCGATGTCGGCGAAGCGTGGCTTGTCCTGGAGGAACTCGGGGGTGATGCCGTGAACCTGCATCGCTCCGGCATCGATGTCACGATCGGGATTGACGTAGCGGTGCAGATGGTTGCCGGTGAGGCGGCGGTTGACCATTTCGACCGCCGCGACTTCGATGATGCGGTGGCCCTGGTTGGGATCGAGTCCGGTCGTCTCGGTATCGAGGATGATCTGTCGCAACATGTCAGCTCAGCTCCCGGCTGGCTTGCAGCACGCCCTGGTTGGCCAGTGCGTCGGCACGTTCGTTCTCGGGATGGCCGGCGTGCCCACGCACCCAGTTCCACTCGATGCGGTGCTTGCGGCTGAGTGCGTCGAGCTCCTGCCAGAGGTCCTGGTTCTTCACCGGCTTGCCGTCGGCGGTACGCCAGCCACGCTTCTTCCAACCGGTCATCCATTCGCTGATGCCCTTCTGCACGTACTGGGAGTCGGTATGGACATGCACTGTCGATGGCCGCTTCAACGATTCCAGGGCGCGGATGACTGCCATCATTTCCATGCGGTTATTGGTGGTATCGGGCTCGCCGCCGCAGATTTCCTTGCGATGCCCGCCGGAAATCAGCAGGGCGCCCCAGCCGCCGGCGCCCGGGTTGCCCTTGCAGGCACCATCGCTGTAAATATGGACGACCTCAGCGACCACGACGCACCCGGTACTGCTCGAGATTCACCACCTTGCGCGCGGCCGGCGCGAGGAGCCTGGCCGCCACCGGCGTTTTCCACTGCGGCAGGATGACATTCATGCCATGAACGCGCTTGACCGCCTGCAGGAAATACACCCCGCCGCCCATGGCCCACCAGCGGTCGCCGGCCGGTTCCATGAAACGCAGGCGCCGCAGCCAGGCTTCGCGGTTGACCGGCGGACGGTAGCAGCACATGCTGCCGCCGGCGACTTCCATCCCCAGCAGCACCATCCAGTCCTTGACCCGCGAGATGTTGAGGAAGGTGCCGTTCCACGGATAGCCGCCTTCGGCGCCGCGCAGCAGACGGGCCAGCCCCCACAGGCTGCGCGGATTGAAGCCCGACAGCAGCAGCCTGCCCTCGGGCCGCAGCACACGTTCCGCCTCACGCAGTACCTGGTGCGGATTGGTGCTGTATTCAAGGACATGCGGCAGTAGCAGCAGGTCCAGCGACTGGCTGTCGAAAGGCAGGAACATCGGGTCGGCGGCGACGTCAGCCGTCGCTTCCACCGCACAGCTGACGCGCAGCGGGATGCGGCTGTTGCGCAGAAAATCGATCTGCGGCAGGCCGACCTGAACCGCGTTGAAGCCGAACACGTCGGAGACGGCATGATCGAAATAGGCCTGTTCGCGGAACAGCAGATGCTGCCCGAGAGGCGTTTCGAACCAGTGTGCGTCAAGCTTGGATAACATAGTCATATTCTTTCAGAGCGATTATCCCATCATGTTCGAGGTCACCCCGGTCGCTGCATTCGACGACAACTACATCTGGGTCGTGCACGACGATCGCCATGCGCTGGCGGTCGATCCCGGCGATGCTGCTGCGCTGATCGGCTTCCTCGACCGCCGCCAGCTCGGTCTGCTCGCGGTGCTGATCACGCACCACCACGGCGACCATACTGGCGGCATCGCGCAACTGCGTCAACGTTATGACTGCCCGGTGTATGGTCCCGACAATCCGCGCATCCGCGGCATCAGCCACATCGTGCGCGAAGGCGACAAACTCGATTTTGCCGAACTCGAGCTTGGCCTGACAGTCATCGCCACTCCCGGACACACGCTCGACCACATCAGCTATGTCGGCGATGGCTATCTGTTCTGCGGCGACACCGTATTCGGCTGCGGCTGCGGCAAGCTGTTCGAGGGCACGCCGGCGATGATGGCTGCCAGTCTCGACAAGATTCTCGCCCTGCCGGATGCTACCCGACTCTGCTGCGCACATGAATACACCCTCGACAATATCGCCTTCGCAAAAACTATCGACGGCGACAATCCCGACCTGATGGCCCGCGAGGCGAGCGACCGGGCACTGCGCAGGCAGCATCGCCCCACCCTGCCCTCGACGCTGGAAACGGAAAAGGCGACCAACCCCTTCCTGCGCTTCCATCATCCCTCGATGCGTCCCCACGCTGCGCGCTATCTGGGGCGGCAGGCCGTTGATGATGCGGAGGTTTTTGGCGCGATCCGGGCCCTGAAGGACCGCTACGACGGTTGACCCGAGGCGGCGACCGCCTTAGCATTGCCTTCATGTTGAG
>JBAPWR010000024.1:0-2986 GCA_049283775.1 Thiobacillus sp. | reverse complement strand
GCGCCACCCTCAGCAGCGCGGCGCAGCGGCCGGTCAGCACGGCAGCGGCAACCCCCGCCGAGCAGGGCGCGGGCGTGATTCCGGGCAAGGCCAGCGCGACTGCCACCGGGCGCAGCGCCCAGCCGGTCAGCCGAACGCCTGCCGCAGCGGCCATCAGCACCGCTGCGCTGAAACCGGGCAGCTCGGCTGCGGTCACTCCCGCCGAGCAGGGAATCGGTGCGGTCCAGGGCAAGGCCGGCGAGCAGGCGATCGGACGCAGCGCGGCGCCGCTCAGCCGCAGCCCCTCCGGCGCCGCCATGAGCACCGCTGCGCTGCAGCCGGGCAGTTCGGGCACGGTGACTCCCGCCGAACAGGGGCGTAGCCCGGTCCAGGGCAAGGCCGGCGCAGACGCCATCGGGCGCAGCGCCCTGCCGGCCAGTCTCACTCCTTCCGGGGGCGGCTTGAGCACCGCCGGCCAGGGCATCGGCCGCAGCGGCACGGTCCCGCCTGGCGAACGCGGTGCCGGACTGGTCGCCGCTGCCAACCCGGGCATGGCAGGAACGATTCCCGGCGCCACCGGTTCGGCTGCTGAAGGCGCGGGCCCCGGCAGCGGCGAGCGTGGCGAAAGTCGTGCCACCCTGCTGGCGGGAACCGGCCTCGCCGGCCGCGATAGCGGCACCTTGCAAAAGGCCAGCGGCAGCGGCAGCGCCGATGCGGTCGTCGATGGCGGGCAGGGCCACCTCAGCAACAGCCCCGAAACCGTGACCCGTGCCGAGGCCCTGCGCGAGGATAGTGTGGTGGCGATGCAGACCCAGCAGCCCAGCGGCCAGGCCAAGGTGGTCGAAGAACGTTTCAGCGCGGTGGCGATGAAGGTCGACTCGCCGCGTTCGGTGTGCGAATTGCCGCTGATGTTCGCCGGCTTCGACCGCAAGCCCATCCCCAAGGGGCTCGACACGATCAACGCCAGCGAGCCGATGGTGGGCGAGATTCCGCCGCGCCATTACCCGAACAACCTGGCGCCCAGCTATCCGATGCCGGCGTTGCTGCAGCGTGCCGAAGGACGGGTGCTGGTGCGCGCGGAGATCCGTCCCGACGGCAGGGTAGGCAAGCTGTGGATCAAGCAGCCCAGCGGCTTCCAGACGCTTGATCACGCCGCGATCGAAACCGTGCGGGCGTGGCGCTTCTACCCCGCCCAGCGTCACGGCATGGCGGTGGCGATGTGGATGGATGTTCCAATTGAATACAAGGTACCTTGAGGAGTGAACCGATGAACCGACTGATCCTGACCCTTTTGTGCGCGGGTTTCATCCAGGCCGCATCCGCTGCGGATGCGCTGCCCGACTGGCTGCGCTATTACCAGATGGCGGCCGAGCGCGGCGACCCCGAAGCGCAGATGAAGCTGGGCTGGGCCTTCGACAAGGGCGAGGGAGTGGCGCGCGATGCGGCCAAGGCCGTCGACTGGTACCGTCGTGCCGCGTTGCAGAACGAGCCGACCGCGCAATACAACCTGGCGCTGCTGCTGATCGAGGGCCGCGACGTGCCCAAGGACGTGGCGACCGGGGTCGACTGGATGACCCGAGCGGCATCGCAGAATCTGGCCACCGCGCAGAACTACCTTGCCGCGCTCTACGAGCAGGGCAAGGAAGTGGCGAAGGACGATGCCGAGGCCGCCAAGTGGCTGGACCGCGCCGCCAGCAACGGCGATGCTGCCGCGATGAACAACCTGGCCCTGAAATATGCCCGCGGCGAAGGGGTCGAACAGGACACCGCGCGCGCGGTGAAGCTGCTGACCAGCGCCGCGCAGCAAGGCAACGCGCTGGCGCAGACCAATCTCGGGGTGATGTACCGCGAAGGCCTCAACGGCGTCGCGGTCGACTATGCCCAGGCGCTGATGTGGCTGACGCTGGCGGCCGAGCAGGGCAACGTCACCGCGCAGGGCAAGCTCGGCTGGATGTACATGAAGGGCCAGGGCACCGAAGCGAATCCGCAGCAGGCCGCCAAATGGTTCATCCAGGCTGCACGGCAGGGCGACACCGACGCCCAGACCCAGCTTGGCTGGATGGCCGAGCAGGGCGAGGGCCTGACGCAGGACTACGCCATGGCGGCGCAAGCCTATGCCAACGCCGCCGCGCAGAAGCATCCGGTGGCCGCCAACAACCTCGGCACGCTCTATCGCGACGGGCGCGGCCTCAGGGCCGACATGAGCGAGGCGGAAAAATGGTTCCGCGTCTCCGCTGAAGCCGGCGATGCCAACGGCCAGTACAACCTCGCGGTATTGCTCGAGGGCAACCCGGCCGCGCAGGACGAGGCGATGGACTGGTACCGTCGCGCCGCCGAACAGAAACTGGCGCCGGCACAGAGCCGCCTCGGCTGGCTGTTGCTGGCCCGCGAGCAGGACGCCGAAGCGGCGCAGTGGCTCGCCCGTGCGGCCGAGCAGAACGACATTCAGGCGCAGAACAATCTCGGCGTGCTGTACGAAAGCGGCCGCGGCGTCGAGAAGAATCCCGCCACTGCGGCGCAGTGGTATCGCCGCGCCGCCGAGGCCGGCGACGCCGCTGCGCAGAACAACCTCGGGGCGCTGCTGCGCGACGGCTACGGCGTCGACAAGGACGTCGAGCAGGCGGTCGCCTGGTTCAAGAAGGCAGCCGAGCTGGGCCACACCAAGGCCATGCTCAACCTCGGCGCGCTGTACGAGCAGCAAGCCCGGGCAAGCGGCGGCGCCGCCGCGCCGCAGGTCGCCAGTCCGACAGCTGCACCCGCCGCCATTCCGCTGAGCGCACCCACCGCGCCGGTGGCGACCCCGCTGCAGTAAGTCCGTACGCGTACTGCGCGAAAGGCGGAGGTAGGGCACAAGGTAGGGCGGAAAAGCGCAGCGCCTTCCGCCATGGTCGCCCGATCGACTCCCGGCGGGCTGCGCCCCTGCCTCCTGCTTTTTTACCCGAAAAATCTGTTCGACTCTCCTTAAGCCAAAGCGCGCCGCTTGATTCGTCCCGATCCGGAGGAAGGC
>JBAPWR010000023.1:0-2042 GCA_049283775.1 Thiobacillus sp. | reverse complement strand
CTGCCCGTCCGGCTCGATCTACAAGCGCGAGGAAGACGGCATCGTGCTGGTCGACCAGGACAAGTGCCGCGGCTGGCGCATGTGCATCTCCGGCTGCCCCTACAAGAAGATCTACTACAACTGGAAGTCCGGCAAGGCCGAGAAGTGCATCTTCTGCTATCCGCGCATCGAGGCGGGCCAGCCGACCGTGTGCTCGGAATCCTGCGTCGGCCGCATCCGCTATCTCGGAGTCATCCTGTACGACGCCGACCGCATCGAGGAAGCCGCCAGCGTCACCGATCCGAAGGAACTCTACGAGGCGCAGCTGAAGATTTTCCTCGACCCCAGCGATCCCGAGGTCATCGCCGCCGCACGCGCCGAGGGCATCCCGGAAGCCTGGCTCGACGCCGCGGTGAAGTCGCCGGTCTACAAGATGGCGATCGACTGGAAGATCGCCTTCCCGCTGCACCCCGAATACCGCACCCTGCCGATGGTCTGGTACATCCCGCCGCTTTCCCCGATCCAGGCCGCGGCGGAGTCCGGAAAGATGGGCATGAACGGCATCATTCCCGATACCCAGTCGCTGCGTATCCCGATCACCTACCTCGCCAATCTGCTCACCGGCGGCAAGGAAAAACCGGTGATCACCGCACTCGACCGCATGCTGGCGATGCGCGCCTACATGCGCGGCAAGTCGGTCGACGGCAAGCCCAATACCGCTGCACTCGACCAGGTCGGACTGACGGCTGCGCAGGCCGATGAAATGTATCGCTACATGGCCATCGCCAACTACGAGGATCGTTTCGTCATCCCCAGCACCCACCGCGAGGAATCGATCAACACCTTCGAGGAAAAGTCGAGCTGCGGCTTTACTTTCGGCAACGGCTGCTCCGACGGGGTAACACCCAAGACCACGCTGTTCGGCAACCGCAAGAATTCGGTACCGGTCGACCTGTCGCAGTTGCACGCCAAGAAGAAAACCGGTTAACGAACATGAAAAATTCGGAGACTTTTGATCATGATCGTTCCCCTCTCCCCAACCCTCTCCCACAGGGGGAAAGGGGGCAAACGCTGAGCCCAAACCGGTAAAGGATCAATTCGATGAAAACCTTCAAAGTGATTTCCCTGCTGTTGATGTACCCGGAATCCGACTGGCTGGCTGCGCTGCCCGAAATGCAGAGCGCCCTGGTGGAGGAAGCTGCCGTCAACGGCGACGCGTTCGCCCATATGGCGCCGCTGTTCGAACTGCTCAGCGATACCCGCCTGATCCAACTGCAGGAAAACTACGTCGCCACCTTCGACCGCAATCCCTCGCACTCGCTGCACCTGTTCGAGCACATCCACGGCGAATCGCGTGACCGCGGCTCGGCGATGATCGATCTGCTGGAGGAGTACTGGAAGCGCGATTTCGATGCCAGCTCTTCCGAGTTGCCGGACTACGTGCCGCTGTTTCTCGAATTTCTTTCGCTGCTGCCGGCCGACGAGGCGCTCGAACTGCTGGGCGATGCGGTGCACGTGCTCGCTGCCATCGGCCGCAAGCTCGACGCCAACGGCAGCCCCTACGCCGCCGCGTTCCAGGTGCTCGAAACCATCTCGCCGGTCGAGGCGCAGGAACTGGTCGAGCCACCGGTGCGCGACATGGACGAGGCGATGGAGATGTTCGGCCCATCCATGGATGGCGTCGAGCCCCTGCTCAAGCCCGGCCCGCAGGTCGCGGTGGTGCAGATGCCGGTATCCCACCGGCAGGCCGCACACGCGCAAACGCATTGATCAAAGGAGGATCCGAACATGTCCTACTCGCAACATCTACTCTTCGGGATTTATCCCTACATCGCGCTGGCGGTGTTTTTCCTCGGCAGCCTGATCCGCTTCGACCGCGAGCAGTATTCGTGGAAGAGCGACTCGTCGCAGTTGCTGAGGCGCAAGCAATTGCTGCTGGGCAGCAATCTGTTCCATATCGGCGTGCTGTTCCTGTTCTTCGGTCACTTCGTCGGCATGCTGACGCCGCACTTTATCTACGAGCCCTTCATCAGCGCCGGCGCCAAGCAGATTCTGGCCATGGC
>JBAPWR010000022.1:0-2664 GCA_049283775.1 Thiobacillus sp. | reverse complement strand
AACCGCTCGTCGCCGCGCAGATAACGCCACTGTCCCGGCGCAAGCTTGCCCAGCGGAACGCGGCCGAGGCGGATGCGCTTCATCGACAGCACCTGCAGGCCAACGGCTTCGCACAGATGCGCGATTTCGCCAGGCCGGGCGCCTTTCAGTGCCACCCGCAAGCGGGTTTCGTTCTGCCAGCTGACCTTGATCGCGGGCGGGGTGCGACCCTTGTAGGGGATGCCCCGGTTCAGCCGCTTGAGCCCGTTTTCGGGGAGTTCGCCAGCGACTTCGACGATGACTTCGTGCTCCAGTGTGGCGGCGTCCTCGGTCAGCTTGCGCAGCACGCGCCAGTCCTGGGTGAAGACGACGAGGCCGCTGGCCTGGCTTTCCAGCGGCACGCACAGGCTCAGCTGGGCGAAATGCCTTTTCAGCGGGCGGATCCCCGAGTCATCTTCGCCCCACAGCGTGTCGGCCTTGAGCAATTGCGAGGCGGGTTGGTCGCCGTCGAGGGTGTCGTAGCCAGGCGGCTTGTGCAGCAGCAGGGTGACGGGTTCGGCCTGGCCGGGATCCGCCTTGGGATCGATTTCGATGCCTTGCCCGCCGACGCGGAACTGTGGTTCCTCGATGACGATGCCGTCGACCCGCACCCAGCCGCCGGTGATCAGCTGCTCGGCTTCGCGGCGCGAGCAGCCGCGCAGTTCGGCGACACGTTTGGCAAGGCGGACAGGCTCGTTCATGGCAGATGAAAATGAGGGAGGCCGGCAAGTCTAACGCCCTGTCCGGGACGCCAGCCATGAAAGCAAGGCCGCTGTGCCGGCGCGGTTGTTATTGCGCGTGCGGGCGCGGTATGCTTTTGCACCGTTCAATCCCATCCCTCTCAGGAGATCTCCATGAAAACTGCTTTCGCCCTGTCCTTGCTGCTGTTCACTTCTTCCGCGCTGGCCGCCATCGTCGGCAAGGATGTCGAATACAAGGCCGGCGACACCGTGATGCGCGGCTTTCTGGCCTATGACGACGCGGCCAAGGGCAAGCGCGCCGGCGTGCTGGTGGTGCCCGAATGGTGGGGCGCCAACGACTACGGCCGCAAACGCGCGCGCATGCTGGCCGAGGCCGGTTATGTCGCGCTGGTGGTCGACATGTACGGCAACGGACAGGTTGCAAGCAATCCCACCGATGCCGGCGCACTGGCGGGCGTCGTCAACAAGAACCCCGAGATCCGCCAGACCCGCTTCAGCGCCGCGCGCAAGTTTCTCGACAAGCAGCCCAATGTGAAGAAAGGCGAGATCGCCGCCCTCGGCTACTGCTTCGGCGGCGGCGTCGTTCTCAACATGGCGCGCGTCGGCGAACCGCTGAAGGCGGTGGTCAGCTACCACGGCGTGCTGGCCTCCGACATCCCGGTCAAGGCCGGCGACGTCAAGGCGAAGATCCGCGTCTTCCATGGCGAGGCCGACCCGATCGTGCCGCCAGCTCAGGTGGACTCCTTCAAGACCGACATGGACAATGCCAAGGTCGACTACCAGCTGGTGTCCTACCCCGGCGTGCTGCACACCTTCACCAATCGCGAGGCCGACAGCTACGCTGCGCAATTCGGCCTGCCGCTGAAATACGACGCCAACGCCGACGCCGATTCGTGGGCGCAGACGCTGGACTTCCTCAAGGCCACTTTCAAGTGAGCATGAGCGACTCCTGCGAGCACGACTGTCACACCCCGAGCGAGCCCGGCCAGCTCGGCATTCCCCAGGTCGGGCAGTTCGATCCGGCGGCATTCGAACGGGCGGTCACCGACCTGCTGCTTGCCTGCGGCATCGCGCCGGACTCGGTGCATACCGGGCGTACCGCCGAACGGGTGCGCGAACTGTGGCAGAAGCGCCTGCTCGGCGGCTACGCGATGCAGCCGGGCGAGGCGCTGGGCGAGGGCTTCGCCGACGCGCGCGACGACATGGTGGTGGTGCGCGGTATCGCCGTCCACGGCGTTTGCCCGCACCACCTGGTGCCGTTTCGCGGCGTCGCCCATGTCGCCTATATCCCCGGCGGGCGGCTGCACGGCTTCGGCCGCATCGCGCGCATGGTCGACGCCATCGGCCATCGCTTTACCTACCAGGAGTGGATGACGCGCGATATCGCCGAGGCGCTGGTGACGCATGGCCAGGCGCGCGGCGCGGCGTGCATCATCGAGGCCGAGCAGTTGTGCCTGCTGCTCGGCGAGGACCGGCGTGGCGACGAGCGCGTGGTGACCCAGGCCTTCACCGGCTGCTTCCGCGACAGCGACCAGATGCGCAACGAATTCCTGCGTGCGATATCGCACAGCGACCTGAAATAGCACCGCCCATCACCACGAGGAGACGAGGATGTACAAACGAATTCTGGTTGCTGTCGACGGCAGCGCCAATGCCGCCCACGCGCTGCAGCATGCCGCGGCACTTGCCAGCGCGCTCTCTGCCAGCCTGCGCCTGATCCATGTCGTCGACATGGGCCTGATGCCTTACGGTCCTGAACTCGGCATCGATATCGACACCCTGCTCGAGGCGCGCTACGCCGCTGCGGAGAAGGTGCTGACCGATGCGCGCGACAGCGTGCAGGCAGCGGGGATCGCGATCGAAACCAAACTGGTGGATACGGCGCTGCCGACGGTCCACGTCGCCACGACGATCGCCGAGGATGCGGTCAGCGCGAACGCTGATC
>JBAPWR010000021.1:0-1693 GCA_049283775.1 Thiobacillus sp. | reverse complement strand
GCCCAGGCCTTCGCCGGGCGCGGCACGCCGGCGATCCTGGTGCGCAACGAAGTCGCCACTGCCGACATCGCCGGCATCGCCGTGGTCGCCGGCGTGCTCACCGCTTCGGGCGGCCGCACCTCGCATGCCGCGGTGGTAGCGCGGCAGATGGGCAAGGTCTGCCTGGTCGGCTGCGCCGATCTGCTGATCGACGAGCCGGCGAAGCAGGCCCGGCTTGGCGATGTGGTCATCCAGGAAGGCGACCCGCTCTGCCTCGACGGCGAGGCCGGCACGATCTACACCGATTCCCCAAGCATCAGCAGCGAGCGGCCCGAGGCACTGCTCGCCCAGGTCGAGGCCTGGCGCGCGCAACTTGGCGCCGAGCAGTAGCCTCGCCCGCTTTGTCGCGCCCATAAAAAACGGCACCCGCAGGTGCCGTCGTGTCGCGTCCTCCCCCGCAGGGAGAGGACTTTCCGCAGACTCAGGTCCCGATCACGCCGCCGTCGTCCTTGGTGATGACCACCACGCCGGAACGCGGCTTGGCCACCGGGCCGCTGCTGTGCGGGGTCGGACCGTTGAGGCCGCTGTCGGGCCAGGTCGAGTTGTCGGTGTAATTGGTGCTCCAGTCCTCGCCGGGGTGCTGGATGCCGACGAACATGGCCTTGCCGTCCGGCGTGGAAATGACGCCCGTCACCTCGCAGTTCTTCGGTGCAGTGAGGAAGCGTTTTGTTTCGCCGGTGGCCGGATCGGCACATGACATGGTGTTGCCGCCGATGTTGGCGAAATCGCCGGTGGCGTTGCCGACCTGGTCGGTCTGGATCCACAGGCGGCCGTCCTTGTCGAACCACAGGCCGTCCGGCGCGCCGTAATCGTCGCCGTCGATGTTGCCCGCGTAGCCGACGGTCTGGCCGCCGAACTCGCCGGGCGTGTAGCTGCCGCTCAAGGTCTTGGTGGTGGCCTTGTCGCCGCACTGCGCGAAGATGTCCCACTCGAACTCGGTGGCGTTGACTGCGGCGTGCTTCTCGCGCCAGCGGATGATGTGGCCGTAGTCGTTGTCCGGGCGCGGGTTGGCGGCATCGACTGGCGGACGGGCGCCGCCGGCGTTGGTGGTGCCGTCGACACTGTTGCTGGAGGGAGGAATGCCGCCGCGGCGGTTGTTGTTGGTCAGGGTCAGATAGACCTCGCCGGTCTGCGGATGCGCAGCGGTCCACTCGGGGCGGTCCATCATGGTGGCGCCGAGTCGGTCGGCGGCCTGGCGGGTCTTGATCAGCACCTCGGCCTGGTCGGCGAAGCCGTTCTCCGGGGTGAGCCCGTTCTGCCCCCAGACCAGCGGCAGCCACTTGCCGCTGCCGTCGGCGTTGAACTTGGCGACATAGAGCGTGCCCTTGTCGAGCATGTTGCGGTCGGTGCTCTTGCCCGCCGGGTTGAGCGGCTTGGCACAGACGAACTTGTAGACATACTCGTTGCGTTCGTCGTCGCCCATGTAGAACGCGACACGGTTCCGGCGGTCGATCACGACCTGCGCGCTCTCGTGCTTGATGCGGCCCATCGCGGTGCGCTTGATCGGCGTGCTCTGCGGGTTCCAGGGATCGATCTCGACCACCCAGCCGAAACGGTTGGGCTCGTTGGGATGCAGGTCGGCGCGGAAGCGCTCGTCGACCTCGTGCCAGCGGTAGCCGAAGCCGCACTTGACCACGCCATAGCGGGATTGGCC
>JBAPWR010000020.1:0-3000 GCA_049283775.1 Thiobacillus sp. | reverse complement strand
CCTCAATCACTTACAGGAGCAGGCACATCCGACAAAACCCCTCTCCCGCAAGCGTGAGAGGGGAAGTAGGGAGCTGCCAGGATCATGAGTACCTACGCCGAACTCCACTGCCTCTCCAACTTCACTTTCCTGCGTGGCGCCTCGCACCCGGAGGAGTTGGTCGAACGCGCGTATTCAATTCCCCTCTCCCACCCGTGGGAGAGGGGTGGGAGAGAGGGCCGGTCTTAACCTGCAATGTCCATCTACGCCGAACTCCACTGCCTCTCCAACTTCACTTTCCTGCGCGGCGCCTCGCACCCGGAGGAACTGGTCGAACGCGCGCACGCGCTGGGCTACGCAGCGCTGGCGATTACTGACGAATGCTCGCTCGCCGGCATCGTGCGCGCTCACGTGGCGGCGAAGGAGTGCGGACTCAAGCTGATCGTCGGCAGCGAGATTGAATTCATCGAAGGTCCGCGCGTCGTGCTGCTGGCGACCAACCGCACCGGCTACGGCAATCTGTCGACGCTCATTACGCGCGGGCGGCGCAACGCGCTGAAGGGGCGCTACACGTTGTCACTGGAAGATCTACGCGACGGCCTGCCGGACTGCCTCGCGCTGCTGCTCGCCGATCCGCTGCCGGCGCTGGAACACGCGCAGGGTATCGCCGCGCGCTTTCCCGGGCGCGCCTGGCTCGCACTTGAACTGTTTCGCGCACCGGACGACGCCGAGCGGCTGGCAGCGGCGACCGAGCTGGCACGAGCCGTCGGCCTGCCGCTGGTGGCCGCGGGCGGCGTGCACATGCACGTCGCCGAACGCCGCGCGCTGCAGGACACGCTTACCGCGATCCGCCTCGGCGTGCCGGTGGCCGACGCGGGTGATGCGCTGCATCCCAACGGCGAGCACCATCTGCGGTCGTTCAGCGACCTCGCGCAGCTCTATCCGCAGGCGCTGCTCGACGAGACGCTGGCGATCGCGGCGTGCTGTGATTTTTCACTCGACGAGCTGCGCTACGAATACCCGGAGGAGCTGGTTCCCGCCGGCGAGAGCGCGATCTCGCACCTGCGCCGCCTGACCGAGGAAGGGCTGCAGCGCCGCTTCCACGACGGCACGCCGGACAAGGTGCGTGGGCAGGTCGAGCACGAGCTCGCACTGATCGAAGAGCTGCACTACGAACCGTATTTCCTCACCGTCCACGACATCGTCCGCTTCGCCCGCGGGCGCGGCACCCTCTGCCAGGGGCGCGGCTCGGCGGCCAATTCGGCGGTGTGCTACGCGCTGGGCATCACCGAGGTGAACCCGGCCTGCATGGAGATGCTGTTCGAGCGCTTCATCTCGCGCGAGCGCAACGAACCGCCCGACATCGACGTCGACTTCGAGCACGAGCGGCGCGAGGAGGTGATCCAGTACCTCTACGCGAAATACGGCCGCGACCGCGCCGCGCTCGCCGCGGCGGTGATCAGCTACCGGCCGAAGAGTGCGATGCGCGACGTCGGCAAGGCGCTCGGCTTCGACCTCGAACAGGTCGACCGCCTGGCCAAATCGATGGCGTGGTGGGACGGCCGCAGGGTCAGGCCCGAGCGCCTGGCGGAAGCCGGCTTCGACCCAAGCAATAGAAAGGTAGCCCTGCTGATCCGCCTGGTCGACGCGCTGGTCGGCTTCCCGCGCCACCTGTCGCAGCATGCTGGCGGCTTCGTCATCGCGCGCGGCCAGCTGTCGCGTCTGGTGCCGATCGAGAACGCGGCGATGCCCGAGCGCACCATCATCCAGTGGGACAAGGACGATCTCGACGCATTGGGCCTGTTGAAGATCGACGTGCTCGCGCTCGGCATGCTCTCGGCGATCCGCCGCGCGCTCGACCTGGTGAGCGCGATGCGCGGGCGGCCGTTCGCGATGAGCGATGTGCCGTCCGAGGATCCGGCGGTCTACGACATGATCAGCCATGCCGATACGGTCGGCGTGTTCCAGATCGAGTCGCGCGCGCAGATGGCGATGCTGCCGCGCATGAAGCCGCGCCGCTTCTACGACCTGGTGATCGAGGTCGCGATCGTGCGCCCGGGACCGATCCAGGGCGGCATGGTCCACCCCTACCTGCGCCGGCGCGAAGAGACCGAGGCGGTCACCTACCCGAGCGAGGCGGTGCGCGGCGTGCTGGAAAGGACGCTCGGCGTGCCGATCTTCCAGGAGCAGGTGATGCAGCTGGCGGTGGTGGCCGCCGGCTTCACTCCAGGTGAAGCCGACCAGCTGCGCCGCTCGATGGCGGCATGGCGCAGGAAGGGCGGACTGGAAAAATTCGAGCGCCGCCTCATCGACGGCATGCGCGAACGCGGCTACCAGGAAGACTTCGCGCGGCAGATCTTCATGCAGATCCAGGGCTTCGGCGAATACGGCTTTCCCGAGTCGCACGCCGCGAGCTTCGCGCTGCTGGTCTACGTCTCAGCCTGGCTCAAATGCCACGAGCCCGCCGCCTTCGCCTGTGCGCTGTTGAACAGCCAGCCAATGGGCTTCTACGCCCCCGCCCAGATCGTGCAGGACGCGCGGCGCCACGGCGTCGAGGTGCGGCCGGTCGACGCGCTGGCGAGCGATTGGGACTGCACGCTGGAAAACCTCCCCTCTCCCCAACCCTCTCCCCGGAGGGGCGAGGGGGATTCTTCCGGCGGAGAGGGGGAAGTCGCGACCCCCATTCCCCCAACCCCCTCTCCCCCAAGGGGAGAGGGATGGGGAGAGGGGCAGCGCCCGCAAGCGGGGCGAGGAGAGAAAGCGCCGAACCGCGCTCACGATGCATCCCCTCCGTCGAGACACGCTCCCTCTCCCCTCCGGGGAGAGGGAGCGGGCGTACGCAAAGGCACGAGCCAACCCGCCCTGCGCCTCGGCCTGCGCCAGGTGAAGGGCTTCTCCCTCGAGGGCGCCGCACGCCTGATTTCAGCGCGCGCGCAGAGGCCCTTCGACAGCGTCGACGACCTCGCTGCACGCAGCGGCCTCGACCCGCGCGACCTCAAGTGCCTCGCCGCAGCCGGCGCG
>JBAPWR010000019.1:0-1892 GCA_049283775.1 Thiobacillus sp. | reverse complement strand
GGACTCGGTTATTACGCTGCCGGCACGACCAAGTTCGGCACGGCGGGCGATTTCGTCACCGCGCCGGAATTGACCCCTCTGTTCGGCCGCACCCTGGCCCACGCCATCCGGCCGGTGCTCGCCGAATGTGGCGGCGACATCCTCGAGCTCGGCGGCGGCAGCGGCCGGCTGGCGGTCGACGTGCTGACGGAACTGCAGCGGCTCGACGCCCTGCCGGCGCGCTATGCCATTCTCGAAGTCAGCGCCGAGTTGCGCGCGCGCCAGCAGGCAACCCTTGCACACGAACTGCCGCAGCTGCTCGAGCGGGTGCAATGGCTGGACGCACTGCCGGAACATTTCAGGGGGGTCGTTCTCGGCAACGAGGTGCTCGATGCCCTGCCGGTGGAGCTGGTGCACTGGACCGAAGCCGGCCCGATGACACGCGGGGTGAGGCTCGATGGCGAAGCGTTCGGCTGGGAAGAGCGGCCCATTTCCGACCCGGAATTGCGCGCACTGGCGGAATCCCTCGCACTGGCGCCCGGCTATGTCAGCGAGATCAGCCTCGCCGCGCCGGCCTTGATCGCCAGCCTGGCCGAGCGCCTCGACAGCGGCCTGATCCTGATGATCGACTACGGATTCGGCCGCGCCGAGTACTACCATCCGCAGCGTCACATGGGCACGCTGCGCGCGCATTATCGCCACCACGCCCTCGACGACCCCTTTTTTCTACCGGGCTTGTGCGACCTCACCGCGCATGTCGATTTCAGCGCGGTCGCCGAGTCTGGCACGGCGTGTGGCCTGGCCCTCGCCGGCTACACCAGCCAGGCCAATTTCCTGCTCAATGCGGGTGTCGCCGACCTGCTGATGCAGACCACGCCGGAGGATGCCGCCACCTACCTGCCGCAGGCCAACGCCGTACAGCGTCTGGTCTCGCCGGCGGAAATGGGCGAGCTGTTCAAGGTGATCGCCCTGACCCGGGCTTGCGGTGCGCCGCTGGCCGGATTCGCCCGCGGCGACCGGCGCCATACGCTATGAGCGGCGCTTGCGCGGCTCGTAGTGCACCACCGCGCGCATGATCTCGGAGTAGGGAAAGGCGTCGCAACTACCCAGGGATTGCACGCCGGCCAGGATGGTTTCGGCGGTGTCGGTGGTTTCGTCGCCGGCTGCGCCCAATGCGACGGCCAGTCCGCGCACGCCGCCGCACTGGGCACGGATTTCCTTGCCGAAAGGCCAGGGGGCATCGGGATTGATTTTCAGCGCGAACTGCGCGTTCTCGTGCAGTGCCTGGTAGAAGGCCAGGCAGTGTTCGCGCACCACCGGGTCACCGCAGGCGATGGCCTCACGTTCCGCCAGGTTGAGTTTGCGCGAGCGACCACAACCCACGCAACGCGACAGCAAGGCCCGTTCAAACGGACAGCTGTGCTGGATGTAGGCCTTGCGGGCCAGCTTGTAAGCGTCTTCGTTGTACTCGGCCATCGGACACCCTCAATAATCTACTGCGCGGGCGTGATCCGGGACCGTCCGATGCTCGGAATCCTCATGTACATCCAGTACATTCCGGTTCCTGCGCTTCGTGCGCGCCCGGCTGAGCGTGATTGTTGCCGCTTTAGCGGCTTTACAATCACGGCCTACCCCCGAGCGGGTGGACGCCCTGCTCGCTACGATTCTTGTGGGCGTCCTTCAAGCGTTCAAAACGATCAAATAAACCAACCCTCTACCAGTCGTCGCCCGATAGCGACTTGTCGAGTTCGCGTTCGGCGCTCAGGGTTTCCTGCGCGGCTATTTCATTTTCGGCAAAGATCATCTTGTACTTGTCGCCGCTTTTGGGATCGAGCGTCTTGCGCAGTTCGTTGGTATGCGCTTTGGCTTCCTTGAAGGTCGCCCATTCGCCCTGCTTTTCCAGCACCTTGAAC
>JBAPWR010000018.1:0-1980 GCA_049283775.1 Thiobacillus sp. | reverse complement strand
GTGCACCTGGCGCTGGCCTTCAATCCGTCGCATCTCGAGATCGTCCATCCGGTGGTGCGCGGTTCGGTGCGGGCGCGCCAGGATCGGCGTGGCGATGTGCTCGGCTACGAGGTGGTGCCGGTGATCCTGCATGGCGACGCCGCGCTGTCTGGGCAGGGCGTGGTGATGGAAAGCCTCAACATGTCGCAGACGCGCGGCTTCCGCAACAACGGCGCGATCCATGTGGTGATCAACAACCAGATCGGCTTCACCACATCCGATCCGCGCGACGTCCGCTCGACTCTTTACTGCACCGACGTCGCCAAGATGGTCGAGTCGCCGGTGATCCACGTCAACGGCGACGACCCCGAGGCGGTCGCCTTCGCGGTTCAGACTGCGGTCGACTTCCGCTATACCTTCCACAAGAACTGCTTCATCGATCTGGTGTGCTACCGCCGCCACGGCCACAACGAGCAGGACGAGCCGCTCGCCACCCAGCCGCTGATGTACCGCCGCATCCAGGCGCACCCGAGCACGCGCACGCTGTATGCGCAGCGGCTGGTCGACGAGGGCGTGCTGACCCAGACCCAGGCCGACGACATGGTCGACGACTGCCGCGAGCGCCTCGAGCACGGCGAGTCGCTGAGCCCGCCGGCGCTGTCGGATTTCAAGCAGACCTTTGGCACCCACTGGGGACGCTTCAAGGGGCATCACGCCGTCGAGGTCGACACCGCCGTGCCGGCAGCGCGCCTCGATTTTCTCGGCGAACGCATCACCACCCTGCAGCACGAAATCGAGCTTCACCCACGGGTGCAGAAGGTCCTCGATGACCGCCGCAGAATGCGCGCCGGCGAGCTGCCGTTGGACTGGGGCTACGCCGAGACGCTGGCCTACGCCAGCCTGCTCGACGCCGGCCACAACGTGCGGGTGTCGGGCCAGGATTCGGCGCGCGGCACATTCTTCCACCGTCACGCGGTGTGGCATGACCAGAAGCGCGAGCGCCGCCAGAGTGGCACCTACATCCCGCTCGAGCATATCCACGAGCGCCAGGGCAACTTCACCATCATCGACTCGCTGCTCTCGGAAGAGGCGGTGCTCGCGTTCGAGTATGGCTACGCCACGGCCGACCCCGACACCCTGGTGGTGTGGGAAGCGCAGTTCGGCGACTTCGCCAACGGTGCGCAGGTGGTGATCGACCAGTTCATCACCAGCGGCGAGGCAAAGTGGGGACGTCTGTGCGGGCTGGTGTTGATGCTGCCGCACGGCTTCGAGGGGCAGGGGCCGGAGCACTCCTCGGCGCGGCTCGAGCGCTATCTGCAGCTGTGCGCCCAGGAGAACATCCAGGTCTGCCTGCCGACGCTGCCGGCACAGATGTTCCACCTGCTGCGGCGGCAGATCGTACGGCCGCTGCGCAAGCCGCTGGTGATCCTGAGCCCGAAGAGCCTGCTGCGCAATCCCGTTTCCACCTCCTCGCTGGCCGATCTCGCCAGCGGCGCCTTTCGTCCGGTCATCGACGATCCGCGTGCGCCGCGGAATGCGCGTCGGGTGGTGGCATGCAGCGGGCGGGTCTGGTTCGATCTCGCGGCCGCACGCGCCGAGCGCGGGCTCGAGCATGTCGCGCTGGTGCGGATCGAACAGCTCTATCCCTTCCCGGAAGAGGCGTTCCGTAGGGTGCTGGGTACTTACCCGCGAGCCGACACCTTCGTCTGGGCGCAGGAGGAACCGATGAACCAGGGCGCGTGGTATCAGACCCTGCACCACCTCAACCACTGCGCGCCGGTCGGTCGGCGTTTCCACTACGCTGGACGAGCGCCTGCCGCCGCGCCGGCGTCCGGCTATGCGTCGCGCCACAAGGCGGAAGTCGACGCCTTGCTGGGCGATGCCCTGGAGACCTCGTATGAAGATTAACGTGCGCGTGCCGATGCTGTCGGACTCGGTCGCCAGCGGAACCCCGCTGCCATGGCGCAAGCAGGTGGGTGACAAGGTGGCGCGTGACGAGAC
>JBAPWR010000017.1:0-2217 GCA_049283775.1 Thiobacillus sp. | reverse complement strand
GTATAGGGGCTGCCGTCCTCCTCCTCCATCGCGACATTGCCGATGTTGGAGCCGTGCTCGGCGATCGCTGCCGCCACCTTGGCGAGCACGCCGCGCTGGTTGCCGACGACGACCTTGATGGAGACGTCGAACATGCGGCCGGGCTCGGCCTCCCACTCGACGTCGAGCCACTTGTCGGGATCGGTGCGGAAGGCGCGAATCGACGGGCAGTCGTGGGTGTGGATGATGAGGCCGCGATCCTTGTGGATGAAGCCGAGGATCGGGTCGCCGGGAATCGGGTGGCAGCACTGCGCCAGCTCGACCGCGATGCCTTCGGTGCCGCGAATGACGATGGCGTGCGGGTGGGCCGGCTCGCCGGATTTCTCGCCCTGCATGTGCAGCAACTGATGGGCGATCACCAGCGGCAGCTTGTTGCCGAGGCCGATGGAGGTGAACAGCTCCTGCTTGTTGCGCAAGCCGTTTTCCTTCATCAGCCGTTCCCAGATCAGCGGATCGGGGACCTGTGCCTCGGGGTTCAGCGCCGTCATGGCATTGCTGAGCAGGCGTTCGCCGAGCGCAGCCGCTTCCTGCACGCGGGCATTCTTCAGATAGTTGCGGATGTGGGAACGCGCCTTGCCGGTGACGACGAAATTCAGCCAGGCCGCATTGGGACTGGCATTGGCGGCGGTGAGGATTTCCACGTGGTCGCCGTTTCTCAACTGGGTGCGCAGCGGCATCAGCTCATGGTTGATCTTCACTGCGATGCAATGGCGGCCGACGTCGGTATGCACCGCGAAAGCGAAGTCCACTGCGGTTGCGCCGCGCGGCAATGCCATGATCTTGCCCTTGGGGGTGAAGACGTAGACCTCGTCGGGGAACAGGTCGACCTTGATGTGCTCGAGGAATTCCGGCGAGTCGCCATGGTCGGCCTGGATGTCGAGCAGCGACTGCAGCCAGCGGTGGGTGCGCGTCTGCACGTCGTTGAGCGCAGCGTCGGCGGACTTGTACATCCAGTGCGAGGCGACGCCCGACTCGGCCAGGCGGTTCATGTCGGTGGTGCGGATCTGCACCTCGAGCGGCGTGCCGCTGGGGCCGAACAGGATCGAATGCAGCGACTGATAGCCGTTGGCCTTGGGGATCGCGATGTAGTCCTTGAACTTGCCGGGGATCGGCTTGTATAGCGAGTGCAGCGCGCCGAGCGCCAGGTAGCAGGAGGGCTGGTCGCGTACCACCACGCGAAAGCCGTAGATGTCAAACACTTCCGAGAATGCCAGGTTCTTTTCCTGCATCTTGCGGTAGATGCTGTAGAGGTGCTTTTCGCGGCCGCTGATGGTGGCTTCGATCTTGCAGAATTCGAGCTTTTCCTGCATCGCCACCTTGACCTTTTCCACCAGTTCGCGGCGGTTGCCGCGTGCTGTCTTCACCGCCTTGGACAGGACGCGGTAACGGTTGGGGTAGTAATAGCGGAAGCCGAGATCCTCGAGTTCCTGGTAGACCGTGTGCAGGCCGAGGCGATTGGCGATCGGCGCATAGATCTCCAGCGTTTCGCCGGCGATGCGCTTGCGCTTTTCCGGCGGCATCGACCCCATGGTGTGCATATTGTGCAAGCGGTCGGCGAGTTTGACCAGGATCACCCGCACATCCTGCGCCATCGCCAGCAGCATCTTGCGGAAGTTCTCCGCCTGCGCCTGCTGCTCGGTTTCGAAAGTCAGCTTGTCGAGCTTGGATACGCCCTCGACCAGCAGCGAGACCGCCTTGCCGAATCGTTCCTCGATTTCCTTGGCGGTGGCGGGGGTATCTTCGACCACGTCATGCAGCAGCGCGGCGCACAGAGTCTGGGCGTCGAGGTGCCAGCCGGCGAGGATGCCGGCGACAGCGAGCGGATGGGTGATGTAGGGTTCGCCGCTCTTGCGGAACTGGCCTTCGTGGGCCACGCGGCTGAATTCGAAGGCCTGGCGCACCAGGGCGATTTCGTCCTGCGAAAGATAGGACAGCGCCGGCAGCAGGGTCTCGAACTCGTGCGACGGCGGCGGCGCGGGGTGGTTGCGCGCCGCTGCAACGGGGGGAGTCAGATCAGGCGCGGCCCCGGTTGAGGATTTCACGCCCCACCTTTCCGGCAGCGATTTCGCGCAGTGCGGTGACGATCGGCTTGTCCTTCGAGTCCACCATGGGCTGCGAGCCCTGCGCCAGCTGGCGTGCGCGATAGGTGACGGCGAGGGTCAGTTCAAAGCGGTTGGG
>JBAPWR010000016.1:0-7233 GCA_049283775.1 Thiobacillus sp. | reverse complement strand
GATTTCGCCCGCTTCCATTACATTTCGGCGCTCAAGGCGAAGGGCCTGGAAGGCCTGCTGAAGGACGTCGAGGCTGCCCATGCCGCGGCCTTCATCAACATGCCGACGCCCAAGCTGACCCGGGTGCTGATCGCGGCGGTCGAGCAGCACGCGCCGCCGAAGGCCGGCCTGCATCGCCCGAAGCCGCGCTATGCCCACCAGGGCGGCAAGAATCCGCCGGTCATCATCATCCACGGCAATGCGCTCGAAGGCCTGCAGGCCGACTACAAGCGCTACCTGGAAAACTCCTTCCGCAAGGCGTTCAACCTGCATGGCACGCCGCTGCGCATCCAGGTGAAAAGCGGCACCAATCCCTACGAGGGCAAGGCGCACAAGCCGCTCAGCGGCAGCGAGGCGAACCGCATGCGGCGTGAAAAACGCATCCGCCGCAAGGTTTACGGATCCAAGTAAGGTGGCGTGGCGACGGCAGTTGCAGCAAGCAACGCCGGGTGAAGCGCTTCAGTCCAGCCAGCGCACCAGATAGAACAGCTTGAAGCCTTCCGAGGAACGCGAGGGGCCGCTGGCGATGGCGGCATGGCGGCTTTTCTCCGGGTCGGCATGGGCCCGCGCCTCGGCTTCGCTGGCATAGACTTCGACCACGCCTTCGGGAAAGCGCTTGCGGTTTTTGCCCGACGGGGAATAGATCACCACTGCCGTGGTACCGACGACCTTGGATTCGACGTCGGTGAACAGACTGGTGACCTGGGGCATGAATCGATCCGGCTCAGTGGGTTTTCTTCGGGGCGCTGCTGATCTTGACGACATGTGACTTGGGCGGCTCGTCGACGTAGCGCGGACGTTCGTTACGGCCAGGGTTGAGAATTTCGGCAATCTCGGCTTCGCGATTGGAGATCACCACCAGGCAATCCTTGATGTTCATCACCGTGGCTTCGCTCAGCGGGCTGGGGTTGCCGTCGCGCGGCGCCGTGTCGCGGACGATCGAGGTCAGCGTCTTGCGCATCATGCGCATGATGCGCTGTTCTTCGTTGAGGGCTTTTTCGATATCCATACGGTCGACTCCGGCAGGCTGCAGTGAAGCGTCATTGTCGGCGGGGGGAGGGATTGAGTCAACGCAAGCCCCTGCGCCCGGTACGGGATAAAAAGCATGACTGGGGCCATAAGAATATTGAGCGCCCCGGACTGGCGCGCTGATTTAAGCTTTCGCGCCGGAGGAATAGCCATGTCAGAACAGAACAACGAAGTCCGCGAAATCCGCATCAACCCCATCGTTCCGAGCGAGTCAGTGCTGGTCGCCACCGCCCGCAGCATGCGGCCGAAGAAGGCCGAGGAGCTGGCACCGCGCGATACCCGCAAGCATGTAGAAACCTGCCCGTTCTGCCGCGGCAACGAGCACAAGACACCGCCGGAGATCCTTAGTTGGCCCGCCGAGGGCGACTGGCATATCCGCATGGTGGAAAACCTCTATCCGGTGCTGGGTGACGACCGCGAGCAGGCCAACTTCAGTTTCGGCCTGCAGCAGAGCATCGACGGCTACGGCCGGCACGAGGTCATCATCGACCACCACGAGCACGGCATTGCCGTCCACGAAATGGCGGAAAGCCATTTGGCGGCCTTGTTCGGGGTCTACCAGACGCGCATGCGGCAACTCTTCGAGTCGGACGAGCGACTGAAATATGTGCTGATCTTCAAGAATTTCGGCCCTGCGGCGGGGGCGTCGATTCCGCATACCCACAGCCAGGTGATCGCGATGCCGGTGGTGCCGGAAAACGTCGACGCGGAAGTGCGCAACAGCGCGATGCATTTTGCCAAGCATCATCACTGCATTTTCTGTGCGCTGATCGACGAGGCGCTGACCTTCGAGGCGACCATATACGACCGCGCTTCAGGTGCGGTGCGGCGCAAGATCAACGTCGGCCAGTACGTGGTCGAACGCGGCGAGAAATTCATCGCCATCAAGCCTTTTGCCAGTCGCTACGAGTGGGAAGTGCACATCCTGCCACTGCAGCATCAGGCTGATTTTCTCGACGTGCGCGGCGAGGATCTGGCCGACCTGGCACGGGTGATGAAGCGCACCATGGCGCGGCTGGATGCCGTCATCGGCGGCGCCCAGTACAACTTCTTCCTGCACTCGGTGCCGCACGACGCCCAGCGCGCCGCCCACGCGCCGAGCTATCACTGGCATCTGGAAATCTGCCCGCGGACGTCCATCCCGACTGGCTTCGAACTCGGCTCAGGGCTGTTCGTCAACACCATCAATCCGGAGCAGGCGGCTGAAAAGCTGCGGGCGGTCGAGCTCTGATCAGCGACGAAGCCTGCAGACGACCAAGTCCGGCGCTCGCGACATGGAATCGCGCCCAATCACTTGCCACGGCCGATAAAGCCTACCCCGATTTGGGCCGTTAAGTTCGTGAATGGCCGGTCTGGTTGCTCCAGACCCTCGGCGTCCCGGCTTGGGTTTTGAGGCTCGAAGACCCCTGTTCACCAGACGCCCTTTTGACGAAAGAGTTGCCGACGTGCCGAATCGATAACCCATGCTGCTTGGTAACGATACTTGTGATGCGGTTTCCCGCGATGGCGCCAAATTGAACGGCGAACACGTCGCGCGCCTTAATGCGCTCTGGAAGCTTTCGATTCAGCAGGATGTCAGCGAACCGGAACGTATTCGCTCCATGCTGGACAAGGCGCGCTGCATGCTGGGCATGGACGCCGCCGTGCTCGGGGAGTTCGACAAGTTCTACACTGCACGCTACGTTGTCAGCGATCTGCCGGGTCTGGTTCCGGAAGGTCTGTCGCAACCGCTGGAAACGGTCCTGTGCACCGATGTTTACCGTAACGGCGAGTCTTTCCACGTCGCCGACCTGAGGCTGCATCCCCGTCTGTCGGCGCATCCTTATGTCAGGGAATGGGGGGTGAATGTCTATTCGGGAATTCCGCTCCAGACGGGGAATGAAACCCGCTGGGTGCTGGCCTTTCTGAGAAAAAATGTCGAGCCTAGGGTCGACGAGGCGGATGTTGCCCAGATGGAACTGATCGCCGGCTGGCTGGGCAATGCCCTGCACCAGGATGCGCAGCGGGCGCTGCTGAAGCACATCGCGCTGACCGATCCGCTGACCGGTCTGGCCAATCGACGCGCCGCCGAAGAAAAGCTGCAGGTCGAAAAGCTTGGCGGTGGCCGTTCGTCCGGTGGCTTCATCCTGGCGCTGGCCGACCTGGATCATTTCAAGTCGATCAATGACCGCTATGGTCACGCCATCGGCGACGAGGTTCTGAAGGAGATGGCGCGACGGTTTCAATCCGGCCTGCGCGACGGGGACTGGGTCGCGCGCTGGGGTGGGGAGGAGTTTCTGTTCGTTTTGCATGGACGAACCGGGCACGAAGCGCTCGTCGCGCTGGAGAGGGTAGTCGGATTGGCCACTTCGGCACCGGTCCAGACCGCGGTCGGCACCATTCCGGTCACGCTGTCAGCCGGGGCGAGTGCATTCGTGGACCAGGAGGTGGAAATCTATCCCATGCTTGAAACCATCGATGCCGCCCTCTACCAGGCGAAGTCCGATGGGCGCGACCAGATCAGGATCGCGCAGGCGCCGCGCCAGCACTGGAACGGCAAGGTGTTGAAACAGGCGCTGTCGGAGCAGCGGGTGAAGGTGGCCACCCAGATCATTGTCGACCTGCAGACGGGCCAGCCGATCGCCGACGAGGCGCTGGCTCGGATCGAGACCGGGTCGGGCGAAATCCTCGAAGCCGGGGATTTCATCGACATGGCGGAAGGACTTGGCCTGATGGCGGAAATCGATCGACAGGTCATCCGCTCGACGATGAGTCGCTGTACCTCGTTGCTGGCCGGGGGTGGTTCGCCCGACTTTGCGCATTTCGTCAACGTCTCGCCGCAGTTCATGGCGCGTCACGAACTGGTGGAGGAAATGCTGCACAACGCCATGAGTTACTGCCAGAGTTGCGGCGTGAACATGGGGCCGGTCAAGCCGATCATTCTGGAATTGACTGAGCGGCAGCGCGTCGTCAGCATCAACAAGTTGCGCGAGGATCTCAAGCCCTTCATCGACTTCGGCTTCCGGCTGGCGCTGGATGATTTCGGCAGTGGCTATTCCTCCTATCTCTATCTCGCCAACCTGCCGGTGAGCTTCATCAAGATCGAAGGCTGGCTGGTCGCCAACATGCGCCGCGACCGCAAGGTGGCGGGCATCGTTGCCAGCCTGGCGAGCTTTGCGCGCAGTGAGGGCCTGCGCACCGTGGCCGAGCATGTCCAGGATGCCGAAACGGTGCGGATGCTTGGTGACATGGGGGTGGATTACGGCCAGGGCTGGCATTTCGGTCGACCCCAACTCGTGCCGTCTTGAACTAGAATGCCGCCTTCCCTCCCATAACCAGCGGACACAACCCAGGGTGAGCGGCAAGCTTCAGCAACACCAGCATTCCTCTTTGAATACCTTGCGCAGCCAAGAGGTGCTGGCGGTGGCCTATCGCGCCAATGGCATCAAGCTGCCCGCTACCCATGCATCAGCCTTGGCCGGACAGGATGTCCGGAAATAAGGAGCGGGTCGGTGTTTGAACGGCACAGCGGCGGTGAGCGCGTCATCCTTGTCGCGCTCGATTTTGGCGATCCTGACTACGACGAGGCGGTGGCTGAATTGCGCCTGCTGGCGCAGGGGGCAGGTCTGGAGATCCTCGGCGAAGTACAGGGCAAGCGCAGCCGCCCTGATGCGGCGCTGTTCGTCGGCAGCGGCAAGGCGGACGAAATTGCAGCGCTGGTGCTGGCCACCTCGGCCGATGTGGTCATTTTCAATCACGAGCTTTCACCGGCCCAGGAGCGCAACCTCGAGCGTCGCCTGCAATGCCGCGTGATCGACCGGGTCAGCCTGATCCTGGACATTTTTGCGCGCCGTGCGCAGAGCGCCGAAGGCAAGCTGCAGGTCGAGTTGGCGCAGTTGCAGCATCTTTCCACCCGTCTGGTGCGCGGCTGGACTCACCTCGAGCGGCAACGCGGCGGCGTCGGTATGCGCGGTCCCGGCGAGAAGCAGCTGGAAACCGACCGTCGACTGATCGGCGTTCGGGTCAAGGCGCTGCGCGAACGACTGTCCAAGCTGCAGAAGCAGCGCCGTACCCAGCGTCGCGCGCGCGGCCGCCGGCAGGTGCTGTCGGTCGCCCTGGTGGGCTATACCAATGCCGGAAAATCGACCCTGTTCAATGCGCTGACGCGCGCCGGTGCGTATGCTGCGGACCAGCTTTTTGCCACCCTCGACACCACCACGCGCAAGATCCATCTGCCTGCGACGGGGGCGGGCGCGACGGATGAGGGTGGACGGGTCGCTGAACCGGGACGCTATCTCGAGGTCGTCCTGTCGGACACGGTCGGTTTCATCACCCGCCTGCCACACAGTCTGGTGGAAGCGTTCCGGGCGACGCTGGAAGCGACCGCTGAAGCCGATCTGCTGCTGCACGTCATCGATGCCGCCAGCCCGGCGCGAGAGCGGCAAATCGAGGCAGTGGACAAGGTGCTGGAAGAGATCGGTGCATCGCAGGTGCAGCAAATCCGCGTCTACAACAAGGTCGATCTGGCGGGGATTGCGCCGGGAATCGGGCGTGACGAATATGGTAAACTCCAAAGCGTTTATGTGTCGGCCAAGACCGGCGCCGGGCTTGAACTTTTGCGCGAGGCTCTGTCTGAAGTCCTGTCCTGCATGAGATCAACAGACACCACGACGGCAGCCGACGCTGCCACTTCCCAACTTTCTGTCTTGTCAAACTAAAACGATATGGCCTGGAACGACCCCCAATGGGGTAATAAAGACAACCGCAACGCGGGCGGTCCGCCCGACCTCGACGAGGTCTGGCGCAAGTTCAACCAGAAGCTGAACAGTCTTTTCGGAGGCAAGGGCGGAGACGGTGGCACGCCTGCCGGCGGAGGCGGCGGCTTCGCTGGTGGGCGCAACGTCGTCGGCATCCTGATCGGCGTGCTGGCGCTGGTCTGGATCGCCAGCGGTTTCTATATCGTCGATACCGGCCAGCGTGGCGTGGTATTGCGCTTCGGCAAGTTCATCGAAACCACCGATCCCGGTCCGCGCTGGCATTTGCCCTGGCCGATCGAGTCGCGCGAAATCGTCAACGTCGACCAGGTCCGCACCGTCGAGGTCGGCTATCGCAACAACGTCAAGAGCAAGGTGCTGAAAGAGTCCCTGATGCTGACCGACGACGAGAACATCATCGATCTGCAGTTCGCAGTACAGTACCTGTTAAAGGACCCGGTGGAGTTTTTGTTCGTCAACCGCGGTCCCGAGGAGGCGGCGCTGCATATCGCCGAAACCGCGATGCGCGAGATCGTCGGCAAGAACAAGATGGACTTCGTGCTGTACGAGGGGCGTGCCGAAATCGCAACCCGGGCCAAGCTCTTGATGCAGGAAATCCATGACCGCTACAAGACCGGGATCAGCATCAGCCAGGTGACGCTGCAGAACATCCAGCCGCCGGAGCAGGTGCAGGCGGCGTTCGACGACGCAGTGAAGGCGGGCCAGGACCGTGAGCGTCTGAAGAACGAAGCCGAGGCGTATGCCAACGACGTCGTGCCGCGTGCGCGTGGTCTGGCTTCGCGCCTGAAGGAAGAAGCCGAGGGCTACAAGCTCGCGGTCACTGCGAACGCCGAGGGTGAAGCCAGCCGCTTCTCGCAGATTTTTGCCGAATACCAGAAGGCCCCCAAGGTGACCCGCCAGCGTATTTATCTCGATACCATGCAGACCGTTATGAACAACACCAGCAAGGTGGTGGTTGACCAGGAGGGCGGCAACAGCCTGCTCTACCTGCCACTCGACAAGTTGCAGCAGGCCGTCAGCCAGCCCTATACGGGCACCGCCGAGACTCTGTCTGCGCCAATCAGCAGCCAGCCCGGAACCGCCGGCATGGACGCGCGGTCGCGTGATGCCCTGCGCAACCGTGATCGGGAGAGCCGGCCATGAACAAGTCTTTTGGGACTATTCTCGTTGGCCTGGTACTGGTCCTGGTGGTGTTGAGCGCAAGCATGTTCACCGTGGATCAGCGCCAGAACGCCCTGGTGTTCCAGCTGGGTGAGGTCGTCTCGGTCAAGACCGAGCCGGGGCTGTATTTCAAGCTGCCGCTGGTGCAGAACGTGCGCTATTTCGATACCCGCATCCTGACGCTTGATTCGACCGACCCCGAGCGTTTCATCACCTCGGAAAAGAAAAACGTGCTGGTCGACTCATTCAT
>JBAPWR010000015.1:0-2088 GCA_049283775.1 Thiobacillus sp. | reverse complement strand
GCAGCACCAATTTCTTCCTTGGTTGCGTCGGGCAGAACCCGGAAGGCCACCTGATTGTGCTTGTCGGCGATGCGGGTGCTTTTTTCGGAGATCACCGGCGCGAGGATGACTTTGAGCAAACGCTCTTGACTGATTGCCATTACACCATCTCCTCGAATTGCTTGACCGCAGCCTTGGTGATCAGCACATTGCCGTATTTAACCAAGCTCCAGGGATCAGCCTGATGCGGCTCGACCACGTATACGTTCGGCAGGTTGCGCGACGACAGCCAGAGGTTGTCATCCACGCTGTCGGCAATGATCATGACCTTGCCGAAACCCATCGCCTTAAGCTTGCCCGCGAGCACCTTGGTCTTGGGCGTATCGATACCCATGGCCTCAACCACCTTGAGCTTGCCTTCACGAGCCAACTGGGAAAGGATCGTCGCCAAGCCAGCGCGATACATCTTGCGGTTAACCTTGTGAGTGAAGTTCTCGTGCGGCTTGTTCGGGAAGGTGACGCCACCGCCCCGCCAGATCGGGCTGGATGCCATACCCGAGCGGGCCCGGCCGGTACCCTTCTGGCGCCAAGGCTTGTGGGTTGTTGCCCGAACTTCGGCACGAGTCTGCTGAGCACGATTGCCACTGCGGGCATTCGCCTGGAACGCGGTCACCACCTGGTGCACCAGCGCTTCGTTGTAATCACGACCAAAAGTCTCGTCCGAAGCCGCCAGGCTGGTGACTTGCTGACCCTGATCATTAATGACGGTCAAATCCATCACACGCCCCCTTTCACTGCCGGGCGCACAACGACATGCCCACCCCTCGAACCCGGAACCGCGCCTTTGACCAGCAACAGGCCACGCTCGGCATCGACCCGGACGACCTCAAGATTCTGCTTGGTGCACGCCACGGCACCCATATGACCAGACATCCGCTTGCCGGGGAAAACACGACCCGGATCCTGAGCCATACCGATGGAACCAGGGACATTGTGCGAGCGCGAGTTGCCGTGCGTCGCACGCTGCGATTTGAAGTTGTAGCGCTTGATCGTGCCGGCGAAGCCTTTACCCTGGGTGACACCAGAGACATCGACTTTTTGCCCCGCCTGGAAAATATCCGCGGAGATGCTCGCACCAGGCTGATATTCCGCCGCCTTGTCGGCAGCGACACGGAATTCACGCAGGAGCTCGCCTGCGTCCACACCCGCCTTGGCGAAGTGGCCCGCTTCCGCTTTGGTGACGCGACTATTCTTGCGCGAGCCGAAAGCGACCTGCACTGCGGAATAACCGTCGTTATCTGTTGTGCGCACTTGCGTGACGCGATTATTGGACACTTCCAGCACAGTCACCGGAACGGAGATCCCGTCATCAGTGAAAATGCGGGTCATGCCGACCTTACGGCCAACGAGACCTATACTCATTCTTCGTATTTCCTATCATCAACCCCCACCGATAAGCGGGAGCCAGGTTGTAGGCGCCGATTACAATTGACCGGCCACTCTTTAAAAGCCAAACACAAGGGGCGGCATATTACACGCCCCAAGCATTTTTTACAACTTAATTTCCACGTCCACGCCTGCCGGCAGGTCGAGTTTCATCAGGGCGTCCACAGTCTTGTCGGTGGGGTCCATGATGTCCATCAGGCGGCGATGGGTACGAATTTCAAACTGGTCGCGCGAGGTCTTGTTGACGTGCGGCGAACGCAGCACATCGAAACGCTCGATCGAAGTCGGCAAGGGCACCGGGCCCTTGACGACAGCACCGGTGCGCTTGGCCGTCTCCACGATCTCGAGTGCCGACTGATCGATCAGCTTGTAGTCAAACGCCTTAAGGCGGATGCGGATTTTCTGGTTTTGCATTTAGCTTGCCTTACTCTTCAATCTTTGCCACGACGCCGGCGCCGACGGTGCGACCGCCCTCGCGAATGGCGAAACGCAGACCTTCGTCCATTGCGATCGGCTGAATCAGCGACACCTTGATACTGACGTTGTCGCCCGGCATGACCATCTCGGTACCCGCCGGCAACTCAATGCTGCCCGTCACGTCCGTGGTACGGAAGTAGAACTGCGGACGATAGCCGTTGAAGAACGGGGTGTGACGACCGCCTT
>JBAPWR010000014.1:0-2067 GCA_049283775.1 Thiobacillus sp. | reverse complement strand
TCGCAGCCCGCTTGATGTGCTCGCACAGCGGCGCGTCCTGCTTCGCGTGCTGCATCCCGAATCGGCCTCGCCGCAGGAGCAAAAATAGTGCGAACAGGCCCTAGTGCCGGACATAGAGGTGGAAGCGCTCGTCGCGCTCACCGACGCGGGCCCCGTCCCAGCGCTTTTCCCAGCCGTCGGGGGATGGCGACTCGTTGCGGCGGCGAGTCTGGATCAGCAGCCAGTCGCATGCTCTGGCGGAATCCGCGAGGAGTTCGCGTCCGCTGTGATAGGCCAGCAGTTTGCGCGCCTGGTCAGCCACTTCATCGGACTGGATGCAGGCCGTGGCAGGGACTTCGGCGGCAATCGCCCGGGCCAGGTAGGCATAGCTCAGGCGCTGGTCAAGCGGGCCCGAAAAAAGTGCGTGCAGCAAGGCCCATACGAATGTCATCCCGGCTGCCCACAGCAGTGCCGGACGCAAAGGTGAGCGCTTGCTTTTCAGCACAACCGCTACCCATATGGCCGTTACCAGCGTGCCCGACAACAATGCCCAGATCCGCAACTCGGGCGTATCGATGACTTTCAGGCGAACCAGCCGGGCGGCCAGTCGCGCCGGATGGCCGAGATCGTGGGCCCCCCAGTACAGCCAGAACACCAGCCCAAGGAAGGTCAGTCCCATCACCGCGAACCACAACAGTGCTTTCGCCGCGCCACGCCGCAAGGTCAGCAATCCGGCGGCGCCCAGCACCGCCATCGGCAGCAGCAGGATCAGCCCCGAGGCCTCGCTCGGCCTGGCGAGCGGCGCATAGAGCGCCAGCAGGCCGAGCAGGATCAGCAGCGGCAAAACGATGCCTGCACTTTGCCAGTGGCGTCGCTGCCGATACAGGGCCCACCCCGCCAGGGGCCAGGCCGGCCAGGTGTACCAGCCGAGAATTCCCGGGAAATAGAGATACCGGTTGTCGGCGCGATCCCCGCCGAGCCAGCGATCGAATGCCAGGGCTCTTGCAAGTTCGATATCCTGCGTGCCCAGGAACATCAGCCAGCCGCCGCCGGCAACGACAGCCAGCGCCAGCCCCAGCGCCAGGCCTTTAAGGGCAGGGGCGCTGCGGTGAGATGCCAGCAGCAGCGGCAACGCCAGCGCGATGGCGATGAACAGCAGCGGTTCCGCCAGTCCGGCGGCCAGAAGCATGCAGACCAGGCCCGCGCCCAAGGCCCATCCGCCACGGACATCGGACGCGACTCGTGCCATGCCGTAGAGCGCGATCGCGGCCCCTGCCAACTGCGCCGTGTAGATGTTCATCTCATGCCCGCGCACCAGCAGGCCGACGCTGCCGAGCAGGATCAGCGCCGCTGCCCATTGATGATCCGGGCCGTACATCTCGCGCGCGGCACGCGCAGCGAAAAACAGCGACAGGGCGATGAAAACGCCGGATGCCAGGCGCGCGCCATCGTACGGCGCAAGCCAGGGAGAGGTGAGCCAGGCGGTACCCGCGGCCACCCAGTAATACAGCGGCGCCACCAGGTCTTCACCCTGGCCAAGCAGCAGGTCGCCCTGCAGCAGGCTGAGAAACTGCAGGAAATGCGCACCATCCTCACCGCGCCAGGGCGCGTGCCCGACCATGCCCGGCAGCAACCAGGCAAGGGAGAGCAGAAGCAGACCGATGTGATGGCTGCGGCTCACTGCACGACCTTGAGCAACTGCCCGGGCTGCGGCTCGCCCGCGGGATAGAGATCGTTCATCAAGCGCAACTGGCTCTCGGCATGCTTGCCCAGCGGCGATTGGGCAGCCAGGCTCGCCATGGTGGTGCCGCGCTGCGCCTTCACCAGCCTGATCGTATGCGGACGCGCCTGCTTCTGCTGCGTCTCGCTCAAGCCCTGAAAACTGTTGATCGCCGCCCGCAAGGTATTGCGTTCGCGGTTGTAGGTCGTGGCGTCTTTCGCCATGCCAGCGATGAGATATTGCGTGCCACCGAAGGCCACGGCCGCCACCAGCACCGGCTTGCCTTTCTGTGCTCCAGCGGCGAAAGCGGCCGGAAAGCCCTTGATGTCGCCACTGTCATAACGCGCACCGGCGTCGAGCTTCAGCCC
>JBAPWR010000013.1:0-1511 GCA_049283775.1 Thiobacillus sp. | reverse complement strand
CCGTTATGGCGATCGCCCCCGCTCCCGGCGCTGGCCATGTCCGGGTCGTCGAGTTGTTCAATCAAGGATTCGCCGGGTCTCCCCCACCCGCAGCACGAAGAACTCAGACTCGGCCATGCCGGCCACCTCGCGCGCCGCGGCCAGCGCTCGCGGCGGTTCGTCGAGCGGCTCGTCGGCCATTTCGAAGACACCCCAGTGCACGCCCAGCGACTGCCGCGCCCTGACGTCGTGATGAATCTGCAGCGCCTGTGCCGGGTCGACGTGCTGCCGGCGCATGAACCAGCGCGGCTCATAGGCACCGATGGGCAGGGCGGCAAGGTCGAAGGGCCCGAGTCGGCGGCCGATTTCGACGAAGTCCGCCGAGTAGCCGGTATCGCCGGCAAAGAAGACATTAAGCTCAGGCGCAGTGATCGCCCAGCCCCCCCATAAGGTGCGGTTGCGGTCACCCAGGCTGCGCGCGCTCCAGTGCTGCAGCGGGGTCAGGGTG
The DNA here is from genome assembly GCA_049283775.1 of Thiobacillus sp. Taxonomy (GTDB): domain Bacteria; phylum Pseudomonadota; class Gammaproteobacteria; order Burkholderiales; family Thiobacillaceae; genus Thiobacillus. The sequence continues at coordinate 1,024 of JBAPWR010000013.1, read as the reverse complement.
AAGCGTACGCCGCCGAATTCGGCATGCTGCCACCAGTCGAGTTCGGTCACCTTGTCGATGCCGAGCCAGGCGAACCAGGGTTTCAGCCCCAGCGGCACGAAGAACTGCAGCTTGCCGCCGCTGCGCTGGTGCAGTTGCCGCACGCTGTCGACGTCGAGGTGGTCGTAGTGGTTGTGCGAGATGACCACGGCGTGGATCTCCGGCAGATCCGCCAGCGCGACGCCGGGCGGTTGGAAGCGCTTCGGCCCGGCGAAGCCCACCGGCGAAGCGCGTTCGGAAAAATGCGGATCGGTCAGGACGTTGACGCCATCCAGCCGCAGCAGCAGCGTGGCGTGGCCGATCCAGGTGACGTCGGGAGTGCCGGCGGGCGCGTGCAACAGCGCCAGATCCGCGGCCACGCGCCAGTCGCGATGCGTCGCATCGGGCGGCTTCGGCAATCCGTCCCGCCTGCGCTGCCATTGCCAGCGCAGGAAGCCCTCGCTGATCCGCGCGGCGGGATCGAGGTTCTGGAATCCCTCGGGCGTATGATGCGGCTTTTGCGAATCGTAATAGGGGTTCTGATTCAGGCTGGCACAGCCGGCCAGCATCAGCGCGCCCGCCAGCATGGCGCTGCGCAGGGTGCACTGGCGAGCCGGCTTCACAGCCAGCGCCTCACCCGGGTCTTGTATTTGTGGTAAGGCTCGCCGAATTTCGCCTCGAGGTGCGCCTCTTCGTGGCGGATCACGCCGTAGCGCAGCATCACCCAGATCAGCGGTGCGAACAGCAGCGGCCACCAGGTCGCCAGCAGCAACGACACGCCGGCGAGGATGAACCAGTCGCCCACATAGATCGGGTTGCGGCTGAAGCGGAACGGTCCGCCGGTGCACAGGCTCGACGCCGCCTTGTAGGGATTGACCGTGGTGCGATGCAGCCAGAAGGTGGCCAGGGTCCAGATGAACAGCGCGAGGCCGACGGCCACCAGCAGCCAGCCCAGCGGCCGGGTCGCCACGCCCCAATCCCATGTCAGGGCATGCAGGTTGCGGTC
>JBAPWR010000012.1:0-2604 GCA_049283775.1 Thiobacillus sp. | reverse complement strand
AAGGTCTGCATCACCTGTTCGGCCTCGTTGAGCCGCAGCAGGCCGTTGTCGACGAACACGCAGGTGAGCTGGTTGCCGATGGCGCGATGCAGCAATGCGGCGACCACCGAGGAATCGACGCCGCCCGAGAGGCCGAGGATGACCTCGTCGGCACCGACTTCGGAGCGCACCCGGCCGATGGCTTCCTCGACGTAATCCGGCATGTTCCAGTCCGAGCCGCAACCGCATATTTCGTGGACGAAGCGGGCGAGGATGGCTTTGCCCTGCGAGGTGTGGGTGACCTCGGGGTGGAACTGCACACCGTAGAAGCGGCGCTCCTCGTCGGCCATGCCGGCGATCGGCGTGGCGGCGTTGGAGCTGATGACCCTGAAGCCGGGCGGCAGCTCGGTGACCTTGTCGCCGTGGCTCATCCACACGTCGAGCAGGCCGTGGCCCTCGGCGTTGCTGCGGTCCTGGATGTCGCGCAGCAGGGCCGAATGGCCCTGGGCGCGGATCTCGGCATAGCCGAATTCGCGCTTGACGGCATTCTCGACCTTGCCGCCGAGTTGCGCCGCCATGGTCTGCATGCCATAGCAGATGCCCAGCACCGGCACGCCGAGCTGGAACACGGCATCGGGTGCGCGCGGGGTTTCCTCCTCGTACACCGAGGACGGCCCGCCGGAGAGAATGATGCCGCTCGGAGCGAATTCGCGGATGAACTGCTCGCTGACGTCGTTGGGATGCAGCTCGCAATAGACGCTGGCCTCGCGCACGCGGCGTGCGATCAGCTGGGTGTACTGGGAACCGAAGTCGAGGATGAGGATTTTCTGGTGCATGCAGGTGGGTCTGGCGGTTCAGTCGGCTAGAAAGTAGTCCACGGTGGAAACCACGCGCACCTTCTTGATGTGCGCGGTGCTCGCATCGCGGTCCTCGATGCTGAATTGTCCCTGGCTGGCGCGCTTGATCTTGCCCAGGGAACTGTCGGAATCCTTGGCGAACTTGTCCGCGGCCAGGCGGGCGTTGCGGGTCGCTTCCTCGATCATCTCCGGCTTGAGGGCATTGAGACCGGTGAACAGGAAGCGCGGGCGGGTGTCGTAGTCGCCGCGGCTGAGCGCGATGCCCTGCTCGCCCAGCACCGAGAGTTTGGGCATCGCCTGCAGCACGCGATCGACCTGCCGCGTGTAGACGGTGATGACCGACTTGCCCGTGTAGCGCAGGCGATTCGCCAGGTCGGCGTTGCCGTAATCCTGCGCCTGACGGTCATTGATCGAGGGCGCGGAGACGGAGATCTCTTCAGGCTTGAATCCCTGCTCCTCAAGGAAAGCGATGATGACCGCATTCTTGCTCTGCAGGGTCTGGTAGAGGCGGGCCAGATCGGCGTCCGCCTCGCTGAAGACGATCGGCCAGATTGCCGTATCTGCCGGGACTTCGCGCTCGGCCAGCCCCTTGACCTCGACGCTGCGTTCGAACTGCTTGAAGCGGATCAGGCCGTCGGCCAGCAGCCAGGCCGCGGCCACCATTCCCAAGGCCAGCACCAAGGCTGCCGCCAGACGATTGTTCCCCATGCGTTCCCCTGTGCTATCGGCGACGGGTGCTTATTCCACCCGGTAGTTGGGCGCTTCCTTGGTGATCTGCACGTCGTGGACGTGCGACTCGCGGATGCCGGCGCCGGTGATCTCGACGAACTCGGCCCTGGCGTGCATTTCGGTGATGGTCGACACGCCGAGATAGCCCATGCTCGAGCGCAAACCGCCCATCAGCTGATGGATCACCGCCAGCACGCTGCCCTTGTAGGGTACGCGGCCCTCGACGCCTTCGGGAACCAGCTTCTCGGCACTTTTCTCGTTGTCCTGGAAATAGCGGTCGCTCGAACCCTGCTGCATCGCCCCCAGCGAACCCATGCCGCGATAGGACTTGTAGGAACGGCCCTGGAACAGCTCGATCTCGCCAGGCGCCTCCTCGGTACCGGCCAGCAGGCCGCCGAGCATGACGCAATCCGCGCCCGCCGCCAGAGCCTTGGAAATGTCGCCGGAATAGCGGATGCCGCCATCGGCGATGACGCCTACGCCACTGCCCGCCAGTGCGGCCGTGACATTGGCGACTGCGGTGATCTGCGGCACGCCGACACCCGCGACCATGCGCGTGGTGCAGATGGAACCGGGGCCGATGCCGACCTTGACCGCATCGGCGCCGTGCTCGACCAGCGCTGCAGCCGCAGCCGCGGTAGCGATGTTGCCGCCGATGACCTGCACTTCGGGGAAATTCTGCTTGACCCATCTGACCCGGTCGAGCACGCCTTTGGAATGGCCGTGCGCGGTATCCACGGTGATCACATCGACGCCGGCCGCCACCAGCGCAGCGACGCGCTCCTCGGTGCCCTCGCCGGTCCCCACCGCAGCGCCGACACGCAGGCGGCCCATCGCGTCCTTGCAGGCCAGCGGGTGCTCGCTCGACTTCTGGATATCCTTGACGGTGATCAGGCCGCGCAATTCGAAGTCGTCATTAACCACCAGCACGCGCTCGAGACGGTGCTTGTGCAGCAACGCCAGGGCCTCTTCGCGGCTGGCGCCTTCCTTGACCGTTACCAGCCGTTCCTTCGGTGTCATGATGTTGGCCACCGGCTGA
>JBAPWR010000011.1:0-2866 GCA_049283775.1 Thiobacillus sp. | reverse complement strand
GGCCAATCGGCGCCGCAGGCCGAGGCAGGGGCAGCCGCCCACGACGCGCAGGATCTCGAATTCGACCTGTCGGGTATGGGCGAGGGCGAGTCGCAGGATGAGCTGAAGCTCGACCTCGGCATGGAAGCCGACAATGGCCCCGACAGCGCCTTCAATTTCGGCGATCTCGATCTCGACCTGGGTGAATCCGGCGGCAACGATCTGGAACTCGACGAAGTCGCCACCAAGCTCGACCTAGCCCGTGCCTACCTGGAGATGGGCGACAAGGACGGCGCACGGGAAATCCTCAACGAGGTGATCTCCGAGGGCAACGACAGTCAGCGGGCTGATGCGACAGGCATGTTGAGTTCGATTGGCTAAACCCCTGCATCCTGCCGCCCGCATCCTGTTGTGGTGCGGGTGGGCAGCGGCGGTCGAACTGGCCGCGCTGCCGCAGCTCCTCCTCCTGGCCGTCGCAAGTGCGACGGCCTTTCTCATTTCACCGATCCGTTCCGAGTCCCTGCGCCTGTTGCGTCGCACCCGCTGGCTGTTCGTGGTGCTGTTTCTGGCCTATGCCTGGGCGCTGCCCGGGACGGGTTTGTGGCCCGGGCTGGGTGCGCTGAGCCCGACTGTCGAAGGACTTCAGTACGGGACGCTGCGAGTAGCAAGGCTGGCGCTGATGTTGCTCGGCCTGGCGGTCTTGCTGGCCCTGACCTCGCGTGCGCGGATGATTTACGGGCTTTATTTCCTCTGCTGGCCATTGGCGCGGCTGGGTTTCGACCGCCGCGCGTTCGCGGTGCGCATGGGCCTGACCCTGGAATACGTCGAACAGGCGCCCCACGGCACCCGCTGGCTCGAGGCATTGCGCAATCCGCAGCCCGACGCCGCTGGACCGGACACCTACACCCTGCAGAGCGAACCCTGGCAATGGCGCGACAGCCTCGTCATACTCGCGGCTGCGGTTTTTCTTGTCGTCCTGTCATGCGCATAGTCATTGCTCTGGAATACGTCGGCGTGGGGTTTTGCGGCTGGCAGTCGCAGCCATCGGGTTGCGGCGTGCAGGACGCGCTGGAGGCGGCGGTGTCGGCCATCGCCGGCGAGAAGGTCGGGGTGACGGCGGCAGGTCGAACCGATACCGGCGTGCATGCGGCATTCCAGGTCGCCCATTTCGATGCCACCGCGAACCGCCCGCTGACTGCCTGGGTGCGTGGCGTTAACAGCCATTTGCCGCAGGGCGTCGCGGTATTGTGGGCGCGTCAGGTGGACGACTCGTTTCATGCGCGCTTTGCCGCGATGGAGCGCGGCTATCGCTACGTGCTGCTGAATCATCCGGTGCGTCCCGGTCTCGAGGGCGGGCGGGTCGGCTGGCATCACCGGCCGCTGGACGAGAAGGCGATGAACGTGGCGGCCGCGCATCTCATCGGCCGCCACGACTTTTCCGCCTTCCGCGCTGCCGAGTGCCAGGCCAAATCGCCGCTCAAGGAGATGCGTCTGGCGCGCATCGAGCGGCGCGGCGATTACCTGCTCTGCGACTTTCGTGCCGATGGCTTCCTGCATCACATGGTGCGCAACCTGATGGGCAGCCTGGTGCACATCGGCGTCGGCAACCAGCCGCCCGAGTGGCTGGCCGAGCTGCTGGCGGGCCGCGACCGCACCCGCGCGGCGCCGACCTTCGATGCCGCCGGCCTCTACCTGACGCACATCCGGTATCCTTCCGGCTTTGCCCTGCCGGAAACTTCAGACAGATGGCCGTTCGCGTAAAAATCTGCGGCATCACCCGATTGCAGGACGCCCTGTTCGCCGTCAACGCCGGTGCCGATGCGCTCGGATTCGTGTTCTACGAAAGAAGCCCGCGCCACGTCAGCGCAGCCCAGGCTGCCGCCCTGTGTGCCGCGCTGCCGCCTTTCGTCACCTCGGTGGGCTTGTTCGTCGATGCGCCAGCCGAATTCGTCGGTAGCGTGCTGGCAATGGCGCCGCTCGACCTGCTGCAGTTCCACGGCGACGAATCCCCCGAATACTGCGCATCATTCGGCAAGCCCTACATCAAGGCGGTGCGTGTGAGACGCGAGACGGATTTGCTAAAATGCGCGGCTGATTTCGCCACTGCGCGCGGCTTGCTGCTCGATGCCTATGTGCCCGGAGTGCCGGGCGGGACGGGAGAAAGCTTCGACTGGAACCTGATCCCGCCGCAGTTGCCTAAAGCGGTGATTCTCTCGGGCGGCCTGAGCCCGGCCAACGTCGCCGAGGCAGTCCGGCAAGTGCGTCCCTGGGCGGTGGACGTCAGCAGTGGCGTCGAGGCGTCAAAGGGCATCAAGGACACTGGTCTCATCGCGCAGTTCATCACGAAGGCAAAAGACGCATCATGAAACTCACCGATCTTCCCGATTCGACTGGCCACTTCGGCCCCTACGGCGGCATCTTCGTCGCCGAGACCCTGATGCAGGCGCTCGACGAGTTGCGCATCGAATACGACAAGGCACGCAAGGATCCCGACTTCATCGCCGAATTCGAGTACGAGCTGAAGCACTACGTCGGCCGTCCGAGCCCGGTGTACCACGCCAAACGCCTGTCCGAGCAGTACGGCGGCGCGCAGATCTACCTCAAGCGCGAGGACCTCAATCACACCGGCGCGCACAAGATCAACAACACCATCGGCCAGGCGTTGCTCGCCCGCCGCATGGGCAAGAAACGCGTCATCGCCGAAACCGGCGCCGGCCAGCACGGCGTCGCCTCGGCCACCGTCGCCGCGCGCTACGGCATGGAATGCGTGGTCTACATGGGCGCGGAGGACGTCGCGCGCCAGGCGCCCAACGTCTTCCGCATGAAGCTGCTCGGCGCCACCGTGGTGCCGGTGTCCTCCGGTTCGAAGACGCTGAAGGATGCGCTG
>JBAPWR010000010.1:0-2151 GCA_049283775.1 Thiobacillus sp. | reverse complement strand
GCACTGAAGGAGTGCGAGGAAGCCGTGCGCGAAGGCGACAAGGACACCATCGAGGCCAAGACCAATGAGCTCGCTACCGCCAGCCACAAGCTCGCCGAGCAGATGTACCAGGCCGAGCAGGCCAAGTCGCAGCCGGGCGCAGCTCCCGGTGCTGGCGCCGGCGCGGCGGACGACAACGTGGTCGATGCCGAGTTTGAAGAGGTGAAGGACAAGTAAACATGTGAAGGGAGAAGGGAGCGCGCCTGCGGCGCTCAAGGGGGAAGGGTAAAATCGCGTCCCCCTACCCTTCACCTTTCACCCTTTACCCTTCACCTTTCACTCTCCCCCCGTCACCTCATGTCAAAACGCGACTACTACGAAGTCCTTGGCCTCGCCAAGAACGCCTCCGACGAAGAAATCAAGAAGGCCTACCGCAAGCTGGCCATGAAGCACCATCCCGACCGCAACCCGGATGACAAGGGTGCGGAGGAAAAATTCAAGGAAGCCAAACTCGCGTACGAAGTCCTCTCCGACCCGGACAAGCGCGCCGCCTACGACCAGTTCGGCCACGCAGGGGTCGACCAGCAGGCCGGCATGGGTGGCGGCGGATTCGGTGGCGGCGGATTCGGCGACGCCTTCTCGGACATCTTCGGCGACATTTTCGGCGGCGGCGGCAACCGCCGCGATCGCGTCTACCGCGGCGCCGACCTGCGCTACAACCTCGAAATCAGCCTGGAAGAGGCGGCTCGCGGCACCGAGACCAAGATCCGCATCCCGGCGCTGGAGGAATGCGAAGTCTGTCACGGCAGCGGCGCCAAGCCGGGCAGCTCGCCGACCGCCTGCACCACCTGCGGTGGCCACGGCCAGGTGCGCATCCAGCAGGGCTTCTTCTCGGTGCAGCAGACCTGCCCGCGCTGCGGCGGCACCGGCAAGATGGTGACCGATCCATGCAGCGCCTGCCACGGCGAGGGCCGCGTCAAGAAGCACAAGACGCTGTCGGTCAAGATTCCCGCCGGGGTCGACGGCGGCGACCGCATCCGCCTTGCCGGGGAAGGCGAAGCCGGAGTCAACGGCGGGCCGCCGGGCGACCTGTACGTGGTGATCCACCTCAAGGAACACGCGGTATTCAAGCGCGATGGTGACGATCTGCATTGCGAAATGCCCATCAGCTTCGCCACCGCCGCGCTCGGCGGCGAGGTCGAGATTCCCACCCTGGACGGCCACGCCAAGATCAGGATTCCAGCGGAAACCCAGACCGGCAAGGTCTTCCGCCTGCGCGGCAAGGGCATCAAGGGCGTGCGCAGCCACGCCCCGGGCGACCTGATGTGCCACATGCAGGTCGAAACGCCGGTCAATCTCTCCGAGCGGCAGAAGGAACTGCTGCGCGAACTGGAAAGTCTGAGCCCGGGACGGAACAATAATCCGCGGGCACAGTCGTTCATGGACAAGGTCAAAGCGTTCTTCGGGCAGTAGGCCGAGGCGTCTTCAACCCGGACAGGAACCTTGTGAACGACTCTGGGCTGGAGCCACACATCCCGCCTGACGTCTGATACCTATCCACAAACAAGAGGAGATTTTTCATGCGCAAACCTTCACTGATCGCCGCCAGCTGTGCCGCCCTGATCGCCTTTCCCGCCTTCCCCACGCTCGCCGCCGAGGTGCCGGTCATCGTCAAGATTCCCCGCCTCACCGTCGAGGCTTCGGGAAAAATCGCCCATGCCGCGATGGAGGCCTGCCGCAAGGAAGGTATCCAGATCGGCGTCACGGTAGTCGACCGCAGCGGTGACCCGATGGTGATGCTGCGCGACACGCTGGCTCCGCGCATCACCATCGAGATCAGCCAGCAAAAAGCCTATACCGCGGTCAACTTCAATGCCGCCACCTCGTCCATGGAGAACCGCTTCACCCAGCCGTTCTCGGTCGGCAAAGTCGACGGCCTGGTGTTTTCCGCGGGCGGGATTCCGATCGAGGCCGCCGGCAACATCATCGGCGCAGTCGGCATATCGGGGGCGGCGACCGGCGAGCAGGACGAAGCCTGTGCCCGCGCAGGCATCCAGGCGATCCAGTTCGAGCTGGAAACCGCGAACCTCTGATCCATCCGCCGGGGCGGATTTCCTCCCCGGCGAGCAAGCGCACAACCTCCGACACGCTGCGTTCTCGGCGTGCCATTTC
>JBAPWR010000009.1:0-6459 GCA_049283775.1 Thiobacillus sp. | reverse complement strand
GGTACCCGAAGGGCAGTGATGCGGGGTCGCCTTTTCTTTGGTCACTTTCTTTTGGCGAAGCAAAAGAAAGTGACTCGCCCAAAGGCGAAAAGCGAAGCCTCCCCACTCCCAAAGATGAAAAGCGAAGCCGCCGCAGCGGCAGACAAGAGGCCCTCATGAAATTCCGCCTCTACCGCTTTGATCCCGAATCCGGCAAGGAACCCTTCATGCAGGACGTCGAGCTCGACATCGACCCTGCCGGCAAGATGCTGCTCGACGCGTTGCTGGCGATCAAGGCGCAGGACGAGACGCTCTCGCTGCGTCGCTCCTGTCGTGAGGGGGTATGCGGCTCGGACGCGCTGAACGTCAACGGCAGGAACCGGCTGGCTTGCATCACTCCATTGTCCGAACTGAAGCAGCCGATCGAGGTGCGGCCGCTGCCGGGGCTGCCGGTGATCCGCGACCTGATCGTCGACATGGAGCCGTTCTACAGACAATACCGCTCGATCAAGCCCTGGCTGATCAACGACGAGCCCGAGCCCGAGGTCGAACGCCTGCAGAGTCCTGCGGACCGGGCGCTGCTCGACGGCGCCTACGAGTGCATCCTGTGCGCCTGCTGCACCACGTCGTGTCCGTCGTTCTGGTGGAACCCGGACACCTTCGTCGGGCCAGCCGGCCTGCTGCAGGCCTGGCGCTTCATTGCCGACAGCCGCGACGAGGCGACCGGCGAGCGACTCGACAACCTGGAAGATCCCTATCGGCTGTATCGCTGCCGCGGCATCATGAACTGCGTCGACGCCTGCCCCAAGGGGCTGAACCCGACCGCGGCGATAGGACATATCAAGTCGCTGCTGGTAAAGCGCCGTGTCTGATAAGCCCTTTGACGGAATCTCTAGCCACTCGACTAAACCCGCAAGCGGGCAAGTCGCTGGTTATCCCCAACCCTCATTGATCGGGATGGATTCAGCGTCATCCCCCTCTCCCGCAGGCGGGAGAGGGCGGGGAGAGGGAAGCGGGGGAGGGAGCAAACGTGATGCCCACGGCGATTTAATGGGCTGGCGCTGCCGTCGCGGTCTGCTCGAGCTCGACCTCTGGCTGGGTGGCTTTTGGGCGGTGCACCGCGCTACACTTCAGCCTGATGAAAAGGCCGCGCTCGAGCGGCTGCTGACACTGTCGGACATGGAAATTGTCGACCGGCTTCAGGGCCGATCGCCTGCGGGCGATGCCGACCTCGAAGCCCTTGTCCAACGCCTGCAAACTTATCGAGAAACACGATGAAAAAAACCGTCACCCTCACTTTCAGCGACGGCAGTCCGTCGATTGAACTGCCCATCGAACAGGGCATCTACGGCAAGCCGGTGATCGACATCCGTGCGCTCGGGACGCACGGTTATTTCACCCACGATCCCGGCTTCACCGCCACCTCGAGCTGCACTTCCGCCATCACCTACATCGACGGCGACGAAGGCCTGCTCTACTACCGCGGCTACCCGATCGAGGAACTGGCCTACAAGTCGGACTACATGGAGGTCTGTTATCTGCTGCTTCACGGCGAACTGCCGACGGCCGACCAGAAGCAGGCGTTCGAGCAGTCGATTCGCCACCACACGATGCTGCACGACCAGATGGAAAACGTCTTTCGCGGCTTCCGCCGCAGCGCCCATCCGATGGCGGTGATGATCGGCGTCACCGGCGCGATGTCGGCCTTCTATCACGGCGGCATGGACAACTTCAATCCGCAGCATCGCGAGATCGTCGCCCACCGCCTGATCGCCAAGGTGCCGACGGTGGCGGCCTGGGCCTACAAGTTCAACGAGGGCCAGCCCTTCGTCTACCCGCAGAACCGGCTGTCCTACGCCGAGAATTTCCTGCACATGATGTTCGCGACGCCGTGCGAACCCTACGAGCCGAATCCGGTGCTGGCGCGTGCGCTCGATCGCATCTTCATCCTGCACGCCGACCACGAGCAGAACGCCTCGACCTCGACCGTGCGCCTCGCCGGCTCCAGTGGCGCCAACCCCTATGCCTGCATCGCCGGCGGCATGGCGTCGTTGTGGGGACCGCTGCACGGTGGCGCCAACGAGGCAGTGTTGCACATGCTCGAGGAAATGGACGACGTCTCGAAGATTCCCGAATTCATCAGGCGCGCCAAGGACAAGAGCGATCCGTTCCGGCTGATGGGCTTCGGGCATCGCATCTACAAGAACGTCGACCCGCGCGCCGCGATCATCCGCCAGACCTGCTACGAGGTGCTCGACGAACTCGGCCTGCGCGACGACCCGCAGTTCAAGATCGCCCTCGAGCTCGAGCGCATCGCGCTGGAAGACGACTACTTCATCGAGAAGAAGCTCTATCCGAACGTCGACTTCTATTCCGGCATCATCTTCCGCGCCATGGGCATCCCGACCAGCATGTTCACCGCGTTGTTCGCCCTGGCGCGCACCGCCGGCTGGGTCGCGCAGTGGCATGAGATGCTGTCCGACCCTCAGCACAAGATCGGTCGCCCGCGCCAGCTCTATACCGGCGCGGCACGGCGCGAATTCGTGCCGATTGACAAGCGTGGCGCCTGAGCCGGGCATGCAGCGCGGCTGATCAGCAATGAGCGCGACCGACTGGCTGCAGAGTTCGCCGCTGTTCGCAGGCAACGCGGCCTATCTGGAACAGTTCGGCGACGAGTCGCTGGCGCCCTGGCTGAAGCCGCTGCCGGGCGAGCAGGCCTGTAGCGATGCCGCCCAGATCGCGGTGCTGCGGCTGATCAATGCCTATCGCTACCTGGGCGTGCGGCAGGCCGCGCTCGACCCCCTGCAGCGCTTCGAGGCGCCGCCCACTCCCGAGCTGGACCCCTTGCACTACGGCCTGACCGAGGCCGACATGACGCGCGAGTTCGACACCGGCTCGCTGTTTGGCGTCGAACGCGCCACCCTCGCCGATATCCTGCAGCGCCTGCGTGCCTCGTATTGCGGCCATGTCGGCATCGAATACATGCACATCAGCGATGTCGCGCGCAAACGCTGGCTGCAGGAGCGCATCGAGTCGGCGCAGGGGCGCTACGGCGTTTCCTCCGACCTGAAAAAACAGCTGTTGAAGCGCCTGACCGACGCCGAGACGCTGGAGAAATTCCTCCATACCCGCCGCGTCGGGCAGAAGCGTTTCTCGCTCGAGGGCGGCGAAGCCCTGATCCCGCTGCTCGACCAGGTGGTCGCCCGCTGCGCCCGTCATGGCGCCAAGGAAATCGTCATGGGGATGGCGCATCGCGGCCGCATCAACGTGCTGACCAACCTCATGGGCCGCACCATCGACAGCCTGTTCGAGGAGCCGCTGAACGGCCTGGAGGGTTCGCCGCTGTCGGGGGACGTCAAATACCACCAGGGTTTTTCCACCGACATCGCCACCCCTTTCGGCCCGGTGCACCTGGCGCTGGCCTTCAATCCCTCGCATCTCGAGATCGTCCACCCGGTGGTGCGCGGTTCGGTGCGCGCGCGCCAGGATCGGCGCGGCGATGTGCTCGGCTACGAGGTGGTGCCGGTGATCCTGCACGGCGACGCCGCGCTGTCTGGGCAGGGCGTGGTGATGGAAAGCCTCAACATGTCGCAGACGCGCGGCTTCCGCAACAACGGCGCGATCCATGTGGTGATCAACAACCAGATCGGCTTCACCACCTCCGATCCGCGCGACGTGCGCTCGACGCTGTACTGCACCGACGTCGCCAAGATGGTCGAGTCGCCGGTGATCCACGTCAACGGCGACGACCCCGAGGCGGTCGCCTTCGCGGTGCAGACCGCGGTCGACTTCCGCTATACCTTCCACAAGAACTGCTTCATCGACCTGGTGTGCTACCGCCGCCATGGCCACAACGAGCAGGACGAACCGCTCGCCACCCAGCCGATGATGTATCGCCGCATCCAGGCGCACCCCAGCACGCGCACCCTGTATGCACAGCGGCTGGTCGAGGAAGGGCTGCTGACGCAGGCCGAGGCCGACGACATGATCGATGTCTGCCGCGAGCGGCTGGAGCATGGCGAAACACTGAGCCCGCCGGCGCTGTCCGATTTCAAGCAGACCTTTGGCACCCACTGGGGCCGCTTCAAGGGCCACTCCGCGGGCGAGGTGGTGACGGCGGTGCCGGCTGCGCGCCTGGACTTTCTGGGCGAGCGCATCACCACCCTGCAACACGAGATCGAATTGCATTCACGGGTGCAGAAGGTGCTGGACGATCGCCGCAGGATGCGCGCGGGCGAGCTGCCCGTCGACTGGGGCTACGCAGAGCATCTGGCCTACGCCAGCCTGCTGGATGAAGGCCACAACGTGCGCGTGTCCGGGCAGGACTCGGCACGCGGCACCTTTTTTCACCGCCATGCGGTATGGCACGACCAGAAACGCGAGCGACGCCAGAGCGGCGTCTATATCCCGCTCGAACACATCCACGACCGGCAGGGCGATTTCACCATCATCGATTCCCTGCTGTCGGAGGAGGCGGTGCTGGCGTTCGAATACGGCTATGCCACCGCGGACCCGGATACGCTGGTGGTGTGGGAGGCGCAGTTCGGCGATTTCGCCAACGGCGCACAGGTGGTGATCGACCAGTTCATCGCCAGCGGCGAAGCCAAGTGGGGGCGGCTGTGCGGGCTCACCCTGCTGCTGCCGCACGGGCTGGAAGGGCAGGGGCCCGAGCATTCGTCCGCGCGACTCGAACGCTATCTGCAGTTGTGCGCGCAGGAAAACATCCAGGTCTGCGTGCCGACTTTGCCGGCGCAGATATTCCACCTGCTGCGGCGGCAGATCGTTCGCCCGCTCAGGAAGCCGCTGGTAATCCTGAGTCCGAAGAGCCTGCTGCGTCACCCCGCATCGAGTTCGCCATTGGCGGATCTGGCCAGCGGCGCGTTCCGCCTGGTCATCGACGACCCGCGCGCCCCCCGCAGTGCCAAACGGGTGGTGGCGTGCAGCGGGCGCGTGTGGTTCGACCTCGAGGCGGAACGTGCGGCACGCGGCCTGGAAGACGTTGCGCTGGTGCGGGTGGAACAACTCTATCCCTTCCCCGAGGAAACTTTCCGTGCCGTACTGAACGGCTACCCGCAGGCCGCTGCCTTCATCTGGGCACAGGAGGAGCCGATGAACCAGGGCGCGTGGTTTCAGACCCTGCATCACCTCAATCACTGTGCGCCGGGCGGCCAGCGTTTCCATTACGCGGGGCGCCCGGCTGCTGCCGCGCCAGCCTCGGGATACGCGTCGCGCCACAAGGCGGAACTCGATGCCCTGCTGACTGCCGCGCTGGAGACCCCGCATGAAACTTGAAGTCCGCGTGCCGCAACTTTCGGATTCGATTGCCAGTGGCACCCTGCTGCCGTGGCGCAAGCAGGTCGGCGACGCCGTCGCCCGCGACGACACCCTGGTCGATCTCGAAACCGACAAGGTGATTCTCGAAATTCCGGCGCCTGCATCCGGCACCCTGGTCGAGCTGCGCCAGCCCGAGGGTGCCGTGGTCAAGGCAGACGAAGTGGTGGCGGTGATCGAAACCGGTGAGAGCCTTGCCCCTGCGGCGCCGGCTGCAAAGGCCGAGCAGCCGAAGACTGTGGCCCCTGTCGCGAAGCACGCTGCCGCCGCGCCCCCCAGGAACGTGACACCGTTGCCCAATGTGTCAACGGCGGCGCCTGCTGCCGTTGCCGGCGAAAGCCACCGCGAACCGATGTCGCGCCTGCGTCTGCGGGTAGCCGAGCGGCTGGTCGCGGCGCAGCACACCGCGGCCATGCTCACCACCTTCAACGAGGTGAACATGCAGCCGGTGAACGAACTGCGCCAGCGCTACAAGTCCGAGTTCGAGGTCAGGCACGGGGTCAAGCTGGGCTACATGTCCTTCTTCGTGCGCGCCGTGTGCCAGGCGATGCAGCAGTTCCCCATTCTCAACGCGGCCATCGACGGCAACGACATCGTCTGGCATGGCGATGTCGAAATCGGTGTGGCCATCTCCAGCCCGCGCGGGTTGGTGGTGCCGATCCTGCGCCGCGCGCAAACCCTGAGTTCCGCCGAGATCGAGGCGGCCATCGCCGATTTCGCCGTGCGCGCGCGCGAATCGCGGCTCACGCTCGAAGACCTGTCGGGCGGCACCTTTTCCATTACCAACGGCGGCGTGTTCGGCTCGCTGCTGTCGACCCCCATCCTCAACCCGCCGCAATCGGCCATCCTCGGCATGCACACCATCCAGGAGCGCCCGGTTGCCGAGAACGGCCAGGTGGTCGTCCGTCCCATGATGTACCTGGCGCTGACCTACGATCACCGGCTGATCGATGGGCGCGACGCGGTGCAGTTCCTGGTGGCGGTCAAGGCGGCGCTGGAAGCGCCGGGCGCGCTGTTGCCCGGCCTCTGATTCCTGCAAACGATGCTAGTCTTGCCTGTAGAAAATCAAACCCAGGATCGGCCGCCGGAAAACCTGGTCGAAGTCCGCGACCTGCATTTCTCGTACGACGACAATGCGGTGTTGAAGGG
>JBAPWR010000008.1:0-2145 GCA_049283775.1 Thiobacillus sp. | reverse complement strand
GCTGGGAATCAGTCGTTTCGATCCCGAGATTCCCGCCGTGATCGGCAGAGTGATCGAGGACGGGGCCGCTGCGCGTTCGAATCTGCTGCCAGGAGACCGCATCCGCTCGGTCGATGGCGAGCCGTTGGCCTCATGGCAGGAATGGGTCAGGCTGATCCGCTCCAGCCCGCAAAAGACTCTTAAAGTTGAAATCGAGCGTGATGGCGGCCGTCTGGTACTGGTGTTGACGCCCGATTCGGTCGAGGAGGCCGGCAAGCCGGTGGGCAAGATCGGCGCAGCGCCGAAGGTCGACGAGACGACCCTCGCCGGCCTGATGACCGAGGTTCGCTATGGACCGGTCGACGGGTTGATCCATGGGGTGAAGAAAACCTGGGATATGTCGGTCTTCACCCTGGAGATGCTGGGACGCATGGTGCTCGGCCAGGTTTCCTGGAAAAACCTTTCCGGCCCGCTGACGATTGCCGACTATGCCGGGCAATCGGCGGCGCTCGGATGGATCAGTTTCGTCGGCTTCCTCGCGCTGGTCAGCGTCAGTCTCGGGGTGCTGAATCTGCTGCCGGTTCCGGTGCTGGATGGCGGCCACCTCCTGTATTATATTTACGAGGTTTTGACGGGACGCGCCGTATCCGAAAAGGTCATGGAATATGGCATGCGCATCGGCATGGCGCTGCTGCTGCTGCTCATGTCACTGGCCCTCTACAACGACCTGCAACGCCTCTTCGCCGGCTGACCCTTACATGACGTTAAACCGCCTGTCCCTTGCCTTGCTTGCCGCCTTTGCAAGTTGTCATGCCGTTGCCGAAGACTTCGTGGTGCGGGACATCCGGGTCGAGGGCATCCAGCGGACGGAGGCCGGCACGGTGTTCAGCTACCTGCCGGTGAAGGTCGGCGATACCCTGACCGAGGACAAGGCCGCCGCCGCCATCAAGGCGCTCTATGCCACCGGCTTCTTCAAGGACGTGCGCCTGGAGTCGCGCGACGACGTGCTGATCGTGGTGGTCGAGGAGCGCCCCTCGATTTCCAAGGTGACCATTACCGGCATCAAGGAATTCTCCGAGGAAGACCTCAAGACCGGCCTCAAGCAGACCGGTCTGGCAGAAGGGCGGGTGCTCGACCGCGCCTTGCTGGACAAGGCCGAGCAGGAGTTGCGGCGACAATATTTCAACCGCGGCAAGTACGCAGTCGAAATCAAGTCGACGCTGACGCCGCTGGAACGCAACCGCGTGGATGTGCAGTTCGATGTGGTGGAAGGCGACAGTTCCAAGATTCGCCGGATCAACATCGTCGGCCACAAGTCGTTCAAGGAAAAGGAACTGCTCAGGCAGTTCAGCTCGACCACGCCGGGATGGTTCACCTGGTACACCAAGAACGACCAGTATTCCAAGACCAAGCTGGCCGGTGACATCGAGAACCTGCGCTCCTTCTACCTCAACCGTGGCTACCTCGAATTCAATGTCGAATCCACCCAGGTATCGATCTCCCCCGACAAGAAGGACATCTACATCACCGTCAACATCAGTGAAGGCAGACAGTACAGGGTTTCCGACGTCAAACTGGCCGGTCAGATCCTGCTGCCCGAGGATCAGCTGATGGCGCTGGTCAGCGTCAAACCGGGCGAGGTCTTCGTTCGCGACCGGCTGACCGAATCGACCAAGGCGATCGGCGACCTGCTCGGCAACGAGGGCTATGCCTTCGCCAACGTCAACGCCGTGCCTGAACTGGACAAGGAGAAGAGCGAGGTCGCCTTCACCCTGTTCATCGATCCCGGCCGGCGGGTTTACGTCAAGCGCATCAACATTGCCGGCAATACCAAGACCCGCGACGAGGTGGTGCGCCGGGAAATCAGGCAGATGGAAGGGGCATGGTACGACGCGGCGAAGATCAACCGTTCGCGCGAACGCATCAACCGTCTGGGCTATTTCAACGAGGTCAACATCGAGACGCCGAGCGTGTCGGGAACGACCGACCAGGTCGACGTCAACATCAGCGTCGACGAGAAGTCCACCGGCAGCATCATGGTCGGCGCGGGCTATTCCTCGACCGAGGGTGTGGTGCTGTCCGGCTCGATTTCTCAGGCCAACCTGTTCGGCACCGGCAACCGCCTCACCGCGCAAGTCAACACCAGCAGCATCAACACCCTCTACT
>JBAPWR010000007.1:0-3247 GCA_049283775.1 Thiobacillus sp. | reverse complement strand
CCAGTCGACCAAGCCAGTCCAGCTCGAACTGCATATCCCGGGGTCGGCGGTGTTGCAGGCTGATCCTGCACTTTTGCAGCTTGTTCTGCGCAATTTGCTGGCAAATGCGTTGAGGCACGGCGAGGGGATGGGGGTGAGTTGTGTGCTGGAAGGCAGTCGCCTGTCCGTCCAGGATCGCGGACCCGGCCTCGCCGAAGGCGACCCGAATCAGATTTTCCAACGCTTCCATCGTCATGGCCACAAGCCGGGCCACGGTCTCGGGCTCGCGCTGGTCAAGCACATCTGCACGGCCTGTGGCTGGTCGGTGCGGGCATTCAACCGGCCTGGCGGCGGCGCTTCCATCGAAGTCGACTTCGGCGCGGTCACGGTTAGCTGATCCGCATTGGAGCGGAAGGGGTTCGTCGCGCCACCGGCATCACAATTTCCTCACTTTTCCCTCACTGATTCTTCACGGCGGCAAGCCTAGATTGCGCATGTCATCCGCAACCACGCGCCACAATGAACGAATCCAGCCTTGTCCTGCACCCCGCCGCCGTCATTGGCGCAACCTCACAGCACGCCCGCAATGCGCGGAATTCGATGATCGCCAGGTTGTGGCAGGCCGGCCGCGGCTGGAAGCCCGAGATCGGGCAGGAAGCGCTGCTGTTGGCCGTGTGTCTGTTTTTCGTCTTCACCAGCAATATCCCATTCTGGAAGGCCGTGCTTGCCGGCCGTTCCGTAGCGGATGCCGCCAGTTGGGGTTACGCACTGGCGGTCGGGACAGGGATCGCCGCGCTGCAGTTCATCATCTTCGCTCTGTTTCTTAACCGCTGGACGGCGAAGCCGTTGCTCGGGCTGCTGATCGTGATTTCCGCTTTTGCCAGCTTTTTCATGAGCAAATTCGGCATCTACCTCAACCCGGAGATGCTGCGCAACGTGATTCGCACCGACGTCGCCGAGGCGCGCGAGCTGTTCACCCTCGATCTCCTGCCTCATCTGCTGCTGTTCGCCGTGCTGCCGCTGGCCATACTGTATCGCCTGCGCTTGCGCCGGCGCAGCCTCGGACGCGGCCTCTTGCTGCGCAGCGGCACGATCATCCTGGCGGCGCTGGTCGCCGCCGGCGCGCTGTCGCTGGTGTTCAAGGACTTCGCAGCGCAGATGCGCAATCACAAGGAAATCCGTTACCTGATCACGCCGACCAACGCCGTGTATTCGCTCGGTCGGGTGCTGGCCAAGGATGCGCAGGCGGCACCGCAGCCACGACGCCCGATCGGCACCGATGCCGTGCTCGCGCCGAGCTGGCAACAACGCGACAAGCCGGTGCTGTTCGTGCTGGTGGTGGGCGAAACCGTCCGCGCGGCGAACTGGGGGTTGAGCGGCCACAGCCCGCATCCGACCACGCCAGAACTGGCGCAGCGCGACGTGATCAACTTCGCCGACGTCGACAGCTGCGGCACCAACACCGAGGTCTCGGTTCCATGCCTGTTCTCTATGCAGGGTCGGCGCCACTACGACGAGGACGCGATCCGCGGCAGCGAGTCGCTGCTGCACGTGCTGCAGCGCGCCGGCCTGAAAGTGGTCTGGCGCGACAACCAGTCAGGCTGCAAGGGCGTATGCGACGGCCTCGAGGTACAGCGGCCCGACCCGGCGGCGAGCCCTGACCTGTGCGACGGCGATCGTTGCCTGGACGAAGCCCTGCTGCAAGGTGCCGAAGGCTTGCTGCGCGATACCCACGGCAACCTGGTGCTGGTGCTGCATGAGCTGGGCAACCATGGTCCGGCCTACTACAAGCGCTACCCTACCGAGTTTCGCCGCTTCACCCCGACCTGCGACACGGACGATCTGAGCCGCTGCTCGCGCGAGGAGATCGCCAACAGCTACGACAACGCGGTGCTCTACACCGACCATGTGCTGGCCAGAACCATCGACCTGTTGAAGTCGCAGCAGGCGCACTACGACACCGCCTTGCTGTATGTGTCCGACCACGGCGAGTCGATCGGCGAAAAGGGCCTGTTCCTGCACGGCATGCCCTATGCCATCGCACCCAGCGAGCAGACCAAGGTGCCGATGGTGATGTGGTTCTCGCCGGGTTATGCGAAAAGCTTCGGGCTCGATCTCGCCTGCCTGCAGCAGCGCGCCCGACAACCGGCTTCGCACGACAACGTGTTCCACTCGGTGCTCGGCCTGCTCGACGTGCGCACAGCGGTGCGCGATCCGTCCCTGGATCTGTCGGCATCCTGCCGGAGCTGATCGCACATGTCCGACACGATGGCCATCCCGGCCACCAGCCAGTCGCTCGCACCGGCGCGCACCTGGGTCGCCATGCAGGGACTCTTGCTGCTGCTGGCCGGCGCCACCCTGCTGTGGTTGTTCCAGACCAGCGACCTCGACCGCCAGATCACGCACCTTTTCTTCGACGAGCAGCTCGGCTTGTTCCCGCTGCGCCGCACCTGGCTGTTCGAGAACCTGCTGCACCGCAGTGCGAAGCAGGTGACCTATCTCGCCGTGGCGGGAGCCTTGTACGTCTGCTACCTCGGCTACCGCGGATTCCTCGACTGGCTACCGCCGCGCAATGCCGTGCTGGCCGCCCTGGGCATGGCGCTGATTCCTCTCGGCATCTCTATCCTCAAGCAGATGATCAGCCGGCACTGCCCGTGGGACATGGTCGATTTCGGTGGCTTTGCACCTTATCTTCATCTGCTCGATGCGCCGCCTGCCGAGATCAAGGCCGGCGTCTGCTTTCCGGCAGGCCATGCATCGACTGGCTTCCTGTGGATCGTGTGGGGGCTGGCGCTGCGCCCCGCGGGACGCCGCATGGCGCGGCTCGGGCTGCTGGCCGGTCTGCTGCTCGGCGGCGTGCTGGGGGCAGCGCGCATGGCCCAGGGCGCGCATTTCCTCTCGCATACCCTGTGGTCGTTGTGGTTCGCCTGGGCGCTGAGCCTGGGACTGGCCCTCGTCGTGGGTGCCGACCTCAGGCTGGGAACGGCACGCGAGCGCGCAGCCTGACCCGCCTCCACCCGTAAAGGGTAGGCCGTGGTTGCAAAGCCGCTAAAGCGTCAACAACCACGCTCAACCGACCTCGACGAACTCGAGAGTGTTGGCGTCCGGGTGCGAGCGGCGACTCGGCGGGCGCGTAGCGCCGGGGGCGGGAGCGCGAAGCCCGACCCGGTCAACCGACGTCGACAAACTCGAGTGTGTTTGCGTCCGGGTGCGAGCAGCGACTCGGCGGGCGCGCAGCGCCAGGAGCGGGAGCGCGAAGCCTGACCCG
>JBAPWR010000006.1:0-1983 GCA_049283775.1 Thiobacillus sp. | reverse complement strand
CATCCGCGGCGACGAAGACATCGTCGAGACGAAGGCTGAAGCCGCGCCTGCTGCTGCAGCGAAGTAAAACCCCTCGATGCCGTCCGGCCTGCGCAGCGCGCCGGTATACGATCCGGCCTTGCGGGTGTTGCACTGGAGCAATGCGCTGCTGATCCTCGCCTTGCTGGCAACCGGCCTGGTCGCGCAGCTGCTGGAATTCGGCGCACTCGCAAGCGACTTGCGCGGCTGGCACGGCATCGTCGGCAACGTGTTCATCGTCGGCCTGCTGGGACGCGTGGTATGGGGCTGGATCGGTCCGATACATGCGCTGTGGAAGTCGATGTGGCAACCGCAAGCGTGGATCGAGGCACTGCGCAAGCGCAGGTTCTTTGTCGCGCCGAGCCGCTTCGGCCACCACCCGATCGCCAGCGCGGCTTACCTGGTCGCCTACGGCCTGATGGTCGTGCTGGTGGTCAGCGGACTGATCCTGCTGGCGGTCAAGCAGGGCCACGGCCCGCTGGCTCCCTGGCTCGAGTGGCAGCTCGCCTGGAAGCACTGGACGCTGCTGGCGCACCAGTTTGCCGCCTACGGCCTGCTCGCTTTCGTCGCGGCACACTTGTCGGCCTTGATTCTGCATCATCGCTTCCACCGCCTGCCGGTCGCGCAAAGCATGATCAGCGGCATTCAGACTCTTCCGGAAACCTCAACATGAAGATCCTCTTTCTGGCAGCCTCAGTCCTGCTGGTTTCGGCGCCCGCCGCGGCCGAGACCCCGCAGCAGATCCTCGCCACCTATCAGCAGCAGGCCGGCAGCGCCTCTGCGGCGCGCGGCGAAAAATTCTTCTTCGCCAAGGTCACCTCCGCCAAGGGTGAAGTCGTCAGCTGCACCACCTGCCATACCGACAACCCCAAGGCGGTCGGCAAGACCCGCGCCCACAAGGCGATCGATCCCCTGGCGCCGGTGGCCAACCGCGAACGCTTCACCGATCCGGCCAAGGTGGAGAAATGGTTCAAGCGCAACTGCAAGGACGTTCTGGCGCGCGAATGCACGGTGCAGGAAAAGGCCGATTTCGTCGCCTACATGATTTCGGTGAAATGACATGGGACTGAACTTCAAGAACCTCTTCATCCTTCTCACCACGCTGATCTCCAGCGGCTTCTGGCTCGGCTACAGCTGGGGTAGCGGCAGCGACGCGCACTTCCCGCCGGTCAGCCACGAGCTCACCGCCGAAGAATGCGGCTCCTGCCACATGGCCTTCCCTGCCGGCCTGCTGCCGGCGCGCTCGTGGCAGCAGATGATGAAGACGCTGGACCAGCATTTCGGCGAGGACGCCAGCCTGTCGCCCGAGGAAACCGCAGCGATCACCCGCTACCTGGTGGACAACGCCGCCGACAATCCGCGCGCCAACATCCTGATGCGCCGCATCGCCAGCGGCATCCCCGGCAACACCGCGCCGCTGCGCTTCACCGAGACGCGCCACTTCGGCTACCTGCACGACGAAGTCCCCGCCTCGATCTGGAAACGTGGGAAAATTGGCAGCAAGGCCAACTGCATCGCCTGCCACACGCGTGGCGAATCCGGCAGCTTCATCGAACGCGAAATCAAGATTCCCAAGGACTGAACAGCATGAGCGAACTCATCATCGAAGACCTCGTCGTCGGCAGCGGCGCCACTGCACAAGCCGGCCAATCCGTGGTCGTGCATTACACCGGCTGGCTCACCAACGGACAGAAATTCGACTCCAGCGTCGACCGCAACGACCCCTTCGACTTCCGCCTCGGCGCCGGCCAGGTCATTCCCGGCTGGGACCAGGGCGTCGCCGGCATGCAGGTCGGCGGCAAGCGCAAGCTCACCATCCCGCCCAACCTGGCCTACGGTTCGCGCGGCGCCGGCGGCGTCATCCCGCCCAACGCCACGCTGGTGTTCGAAGTCGAATTGCTGGCTGTTCGCTGATCGCTTACCGGGACGCGCCGGGCTGCCACACCGCAAGGAGCGGAGCGACGC
>JBAPWR010000005.1:0-18896 GCA_049283775.1 Thiobacillus sp. | reverse complement strand
GGTTCCGCTGGTTCAACGAAATCCCGGTGATCGTGCTGCTGGTTGTGGTGCTGCTGGTGGTACTGAAGCCGTTTTGATCAACAAGGAATTAACCGCGAAGGGATACCCCCAAACCAGCCAGGGCTTTCCTTTGCGAGCCTTGGCGACCTTCGCGGTAAAAATACGTTTTTGGAAAGCCACGTTTGAAACCCGAATCCCGTCGCGGCAAGACCCCGCATCCCGTCCGCCCCGAGCGTGAGGCGCTGCCCCCGGCAAGCCATTTCGCCACCTGCCCGCGCGGCCTGGAAGCGCTGCTCGAGGCGGAACTGACGGCAGCCGGCGCGCAGGTGGTGCGGCAATTGCCGGCTGGCGTACTGTTTACCGCTGACGCGGAAGCGGAGATGCGCGCCAACCTGCAGTCGCGGACGGCCACCCGCATCCTGCGCAAGGTCGGCTATACCCGCTATCGCAAGGAAGAGCATATCTACCGCGCCGCCCTCGATCTGCCGTGGCCGGACTGGTTCGATGTCGGCAAGACCATCGCGGTCAAGGTCGGCGCACAGAACGAGCCGCTGAAAAGCCTGAATTTCATCACCCTGAAGATCAAGGACGCGATCTGCGATCGCTTCCGCGAGGAGACACGCGCGCGGCCGAGCGTCGACACCGATGCGCCGAATGTGCCGGTGTATGCCTTTCTCACTGCCGATGCCGCAACCTTCTACCTCGACACCTCGGGCGAACCGCTGTTCAAGAGAGGCTTCAAGCGCGAGGCCAGTGCGGCGTCGATCAAGGAAAACCTCGCCGCCGGCATGCTCCTGCTGTCCGGATGGCTGCCGGGCACGCCGCTGCTCGACCCGATGTGCGGCGCCGGCACGATCCTGCTCGAAGCCGCCGACCTGGCGCTGAACCGCGCCCCGGGCCGCGGCCGGCACTTCGCTTTCGAGCACTACCGCGACTTCGATGCCGCCCTGTGGCAGCGCATCAAGGCCGAGGCGAAGGCGCAGGAAAAACCGCTCACGCGCCTGGCGATTTTCGGCGCCGACCAGGATCGCTGGGTTCTGGACAAGGCGCGCAACAACCTGGCGGCCGCGGGCTACGCCGATGCGATCGAATTGAAACTGTCGGATGCACTCGATCTCAAGCCGCCGACGCCGGTGGGAACGATCGTCACCAATCCGCCCTACGGCGAACGCCTGGGCGAAACCGAGGATCTGGCGGACTGGTATCCGCTGCTGGGTGACTGGCTTAAGCAGAACTTCAGCGGCTGGGAGGCGTGGATCATTTCCGGTGATCCGCTGCTGCCCAAGCTGATAGGGCTAAAGGCCAGCCGCCGCATCCCGCTGTTCAACGGCCCGATC
Organism: Thiobacillus sp.; assembly: GCA_049283775.1. Lineage (GTDB taxonomy): Bacteria > Pseudomonadota > Gammaproteobacteria > Burkholderiales > Thiobacillaceae > Thiobacillus. The sequence goes on along the minus strand of JBAPWR010000005.1, from coordinate 17,559 downwards.
GAGACGCGTTTTCTGCAGTACAAGCTGATCGCCGGGTCGATGAAGACGAAGAAGCCCTCCGACTCGGCAGATTGAAAGGAACTGGCGCGTAGCGCAGGCGTTTGTCGTTCATCACACTGACCGGAGCCACAACATGATTACCGCATCGATTCGTCTCAGCGGAACCCTCGACGACGGTGCCGAGGTTTATCGCAGCTATTACCTGGTGGCTGACTTCGCTTCGTCGGGCAGCGGCAAGGCGTCGATCATCCCGATGTCGATCGGCGCGCCGATGCCGGACGACGATCATCTGGCAGTGAAATATGGCGGCGAGGAAGCGGCATTGAAGGCCGCTGCCGAAGCGATCAAGGCGCTGCCCGGCAACGCGGGGCTGGAGGTCAAGGCGGTCGTCAATCCGGAATAAGCCCGGCCTCGGGAAGCAACAATGAAAACAGGGTGCCGGGCACCCTGTTTTGTCTGGTGGAATGAATTCAGACGATGTCGAGGTGGTCGAGTCCCGCCATCATGTCGCGCCCCTTCGACTCCTGGCCGTGCAGCTTGATCTTGAGGCGCAGGTCGTTGAGGCTGTCGGCGTTGCGCAGCGCATCCTCGTAGGAAATCATCCCGCTTTCGTAGAGTTCGAACAGCGCCTGGTCGAAGGTCTGCATTCCCAGCTCGCGCGATTTGGCCATTACTTCCTTGATCTCGTGCACCTGGCCCTTGAAGATCAGGTCGGCGATCAGCGGCGAGTTGAGCAGGATTTCGACCGCGGCGACGCGGCCGCTGTTGCCCTTGCGCGGTATCAGGCGTTGCGAGATGAAGGACTTGAGGTTCAGCGACAAGTCCATCAGCAACTGGTCGCGCTTTTCCTCGGGGAAGAAGTTGATGATGCGGTCGAGCGCCTGGTTGGCACTGTTGGCGTGCAGCGTCGACAGGCAAAGGTGGCCGGTTTCGGCGAAGGCGATGGCATATTCCATGGTGTCGCGATCGCGGATTTCACCGATCAGGATGACGTCGGGCGCCTGGCGCAGGGTGTTCTTCAGCGCGGAGAACCAGTTGTCGGTATCGATGCCGACTTCGCGCTGAGTGATGATCGACTTCTTGTGCTCGTGCACATACTCGATCGGGTCTTCGACGGTGATGATGTGGTCGCAGGCGTTGGTGTTGCGGTAGCCGACCATCGCCGCCAGCGAAGTCGATTTACCGGTGCCGGTACCGCCGACGAAGATCACCAGGCCGCGCTTGATCATCGCGACGTCGCGCAGGATCGGCGGCAGGTTCAGATCTTCCATTTTCGGGATCGTGGTGTTGATGGTACGCATGACGATGCCGACGCGGCCCTGCTGGACGAAAACGTTGACGCGGAAGCGGCCGATTTCCGGCGGGCTGATGGCAAAGTTGGATTCGTTGCTGGCTTCGAAGTCCTTCCACTGCCGGTCGTTCATGATCGAGCGCGCGAGTTCGCTGGTGTGTGCCGGGGTCAACGTCTGGCTCGAGACCGGGGTGATCTTGCCGTCGATCTTGATCGCTGGCGGGAAGCCGGCGGTGATGAACAGGTCGGATGCGTTTTTCGCGAGCATCAGCCGCAGCAGGTCGTGGACGGTTTTTTCTGCGTTCATGGGGTTCCTCAGCCTAGGAAGGCGTCCTTGTTCTGCGCGGCATTGCGCGCCACGCCCGATGCGATGACATTGCGCTTGACCAGGTCCTGCAGGCACTGGTCGAGCGTCCGCATGCCGAGGTTGCCGCCGGTCTGGATCGCCGAATACATCTGCGCCACCTTGTTTTCGCGGATCAGGTTGCGGATCGCCGGGGTGCCGATCATGATTTCGTGTGCGGCGACACGGCCGGCGCCGTCCTTGGTCTTGAGCAGCGTCTGCGAGATGACTGCACGCAGGGATTCCGACAGCATCGAGCGCACCATCTCCTTTTCAGCAGCCGGGAAGACGTCGACGATACGGTCGATGGTCTTGGCGGCGGAAGACGTGTGCAGCGTGCCGAATACCAGGTGGCCGGTCTCGGCGGCGGTCAGTGCCAGGCGGATGGTTTCGAGGTCGCGCAATTCGCCGACCAGGATCACGTCCGGGTCTTCACGCAGCGCGCTGCGCAGGGCGTTGGAGAACGACAGGGTATGGGGGCCGACTTCGCGCTGGTTGATCAGGCACTTCTTGCTCTGGTGGACGAATTCGATCGGGTCCTCGACGGTGAGGATGTGGGCGAACTGGTTTTCGTTGACGTAGTCCATCATCGCCGCCAGCGTGGTTGACTTGCCCGAACCGGTCGGGCCGGTGACGAGCACGATGCCGCGTGGCTGGTCGGAGATTTCCTTGAAGATCTGCGGGGCGTTGAGCTCCTCGAGCGTCAGAACCTTCGATGGAATGGTGCGGAACACCGCGCCGGCGCCGTATTGCTGGTTGAAGGCGTTGACGCGGAAACGCGCCAGCGAGGGAATCTCGAACGAGAAATCGATCTCCAGCGTTTCTTCGTACACCTTGCGCTGGCTGTCGTTCATGATGTCGTACACCATGCGGTGCACGTCCTTGTGTTCCATCGGCGGCAGGTTGATGCGGCGGATGTCGCCGTTGACCCGGATCATCGGCGGCAGTCCGGACGACAGGTGCAGGTCGGACGCCTTGTTCTTGACGGCAAATGCCAGCAGTTCGGAAATATCCACGCTTGCCTCGTTCGGTTGAATCGCAGGGTTTGTCAGATAATAAGCACACCGGATAACGACCCGAAATCGTCCCAACTTGAGTCTCCATGTCTAAATCCGCCCCTGGAATAGAGCAGCGCCTGCACCAGCTCCGATCGCGCATCGTCGCAGCGGCGGGCGAGGCCGGTCGCGACCCGGCGGAAATACGGCTGATCGCCGCGAGCAAGACTTTCGACGCGGCTGCGCTGCGTGAGGCCCATGCTGCCGGGCAAATCGATTTCGGCGAAAATTACGTCCAGGAAGCCCTCGAAAAGATGGGCGAGCTCGGTGATCTGCCGCTGGTGTGGCATTTCATCGGGCCGATCCAGAGCAACAAGACCCGTGCCATCGCCGAACACTTCGCCTGGGTGCACAGCGTCGATCGCCTGAAGATCGCCGAGCGGCTGTCAGCGCAGCGCCCGTCTTCGGTGCCGCCGCTGGATATCTGTCTGGAGGTGAATATCAGCGGCGAACCGAGCAAGGGTGGCGTGACGGCGCAGGATTTGCCGGCACTGGCGCGAGCGGTATCGCATCTGCCCCGTCTGCGTCTGCGCGGACTGATGGCGATTCCGGCAGCCAGCACCGATCCGCTGGTGCAGCGTGCGGCATTCGCGGCGGTACGCAGGCTTTATGAGGCGCTGCAGGCGAGCGGCTACGCGCTGGACACCCTGTCGATGGGCATGTCGGGCGATCTAGAAGCAGCGATTGCCGAAGGGGCGACGATGGTGCGCGTGGGTACGGCCATTTTTGGAGAACGAGTTTATGCATAAGCTGACATTCATCGGCGGCGGCAACATGGCTGCCGCCATCATCGGCGGCCTGATCGCCAGCGGCATCGACCCCACCGGCATCGAAGTGGTGGAGATCGATGCCGACGCACGGGCCCGGCTGGCCGGGCGCTTTGGCGTGGTGACGCATACCGACCTGTCACTCGCGCGATTGCATGGGCTGGTGGTCCTGGCGGTGAAGCCGCAAACCCTGCCTGCGGTGGCAGCCGCCCTGGCCGGACGCCTGGATGGCCAATTGGTACTGTCGATCGCTGCCGGGGTGCGGGTGGCCGACCTGTCGCGCTGGCTGGGCGGGCATGCGCGCATCGTTCGCGCCATGCCCAATACCCCGGCGCTGGTGCAGGCAGGGATCGCCGGGCTGTACGCACCGCCCGCGGTGAACCAGGATTCGCGTTCGCAGGCCGAGGCCGTCCTGCGCGCGGTCGGCGGCGTGGTCTGGGTGGATGACGAACAGGGTCTCGATGCCGTCACCGCCGTGTCAGGCAGCGGCCCGGCCTACGTCTTTTATTTCATCGAGTCGCTCGAGGCGGCGGGGGAAGCGCTCGGCCTCAACGCCGCGACCGCCCGGCAGCTGGCTTTGCAGACCTTTTTTGGCGCGGCCAAGCTGGCGCTCGAATCGGGCGAGGAGCCGGCGCTGCTGCGCCAGCGGGTGACCTCGAAAGGCGGTACCACCGAACGCGGGCTGGCAACGATGGAGGCGGACTCGGTCAAGGCCGCCATCGGCAAGGCGGTCGAGGCAGCGGCGCGCCGCAGTGCCGAACTGGGCGATGAACTGGGGCGACTGGCGTGATCGGCGGCGCCCTGACCTTCCTCATCCAGACCCTCGGCAACCTGTTCGTGGTCGCCGTGCTGCTGCGCTTCATGATGCAAATGCTGCGCATTTCCTTCCGCAATCCGTTTGCCCAGTTCATCGTCGCCGTCACCGATTTTGCCGTCAAGCCGCTGCGGCGGATCGTCCCCGGGTTGTTCGGACTGGATCTGGCCTGCCTGCTGCTGGCATTCCTGGTCGAATTCATCGTCGTGGTGGCAGCTTACTGGCTGGGCGGCTTCCCCTTCGGCCTGGCGGGTGCGCGCGTCTGGCCGGTGATGCTCGGGCTCGGGGCAGTGCGGCTGATCACCCTGGCTGTTTATTTGATTATCGGCCTGACCCTGGTGCGGGTGGTGCTGTCCTGGGTCAATGCCTACTCGCCGCTGACGCCGGTGATGTACGAGTTGACCGAGCCCTTTCTGCGGCCGTTGCGGCGGGTCATCCCGAATATCGCCAACGTCGACCTGACGCCGCTGGTGCTGTTCATCGTCTGTCAACTGGTGCTGATGGTGCCGGTGCAGGCGCTGGAGCGCGCGCTGCTTGGCGCACTTTGAATTGCCGTCCTGGGTGCGGCATGATCCGGCACACGAAGCCTGGTTGCTGGACCTGCATGTCCAGCCCGGCGCGCGGACCAGCGAGGCCTGTGGCGAGCACGACGGCCGCCTCAAGCTTAAGATCGCGGCACCGCCGGTCGATAACAAGGCGAATGGGGTGTTGCGAAGCTGGGTGGCGGCGTGCCTGGGAGTGCCGAATTCGGCAGTGCGCCTGCTTCGCGGCGAGGCATCGAGAAGAAAAACCCTGGCGGTCAGCGGGCTGGATCCGGAACGGATCGCCGCCGCGCTGGAACGACTAATCAATAACAAGTCATGACCATGAGCATTCATCTTGAGCAGGAAGTCGCCGACTACAGTTCGCGGCGCATGCGGCTGGCCGCCGCGATGACCGACCTCGCCGACTGGCTGGACCGGCAGCACGGCATCGATGCCGAACGCACGCTGCGACTGGCGGATAGCGCTGCAAGCCTGAAGAACGATCGGCTGGTGGTCGCCTTCGTCGCCGAGTTCTCGCGCGGCAAGACCGAGCTGATCAATGCCCTTTTCTTTGCTGACCACGGCCAGCGCTTGCTGCCTTCGGACGCGGGGCGCACCACCATGTGCCCGGTGGAGCTGTTCTCCGACGCCGCGGAGACGCCCAGTCTGCGCCTGCTGCCGATCGAGACGCGGCGCCGCGAGGAATCGCTGGCGCGGTTGAAGCGCATGCCGATCGAATGGTGCAGGATAGCCCTCGATCCCGCCGATCCGCGGCTGATGCAGGAAAACCTGAAGAAGCTGACCGAGGTCAAGCATGTCCCCGCGTTCGAGGCGATCGAGCTTGGCCTGTGGAATGCCGACGATCCCGCCGACCAGCGCCGCCTCGGCGCCGATGGCATGGTCGAGATTCCGGCCTGGCGCTATGCCCAGGTGAATTTCCCCCATCCCCTGCTGAGCGCCGGGCTGACCATCCTCGATACCCCGGGACTCAACGCGCTGGGTTCCGAGCCCGAGCTGACCCTGTCGGTCATTCCCAACGCGCACGCGGTAATGTTCCTGCTGGCGACCGATACCGGCGTGACGCTGTCGGATCTGGAGATCTGGCAGAAGCACGTGCATCGCCACGCCAATTACCATGTGGCGGTGCTCAACAAGATCGACATGCTGTGGGACGATTTGAAGAGCGATGCCGAGATTCGCGCGACCATCGAGCGTCAGGCCGAGGAAACCGCTCGGGTGCTGAAACTGCCGCGTTCGCAGGTGTTCACGGTCTCGGCGCAGAAGGCGCTGGTGGCGAAGATCCGCGGCAACGAGAGCCTGCGGCTGCAGTCCGGCATCGAGTCATTGGAGTATCTACTGGCGCACCAGATCATTCCGGCACGCCGCGACCTGCTCTACTACGCCGTCAGCCGTGAGTGCCAGTCGTGGATCGACGATAGCCGCAGCCACATCGGCTCGCTGCTGCGCGGCGACAGCGAGGAGCTGATCGAGCTGACCCGGCTCTCAGGCAGGAATCGCAGCCTGATCGAGCAGGCGCGGGCGGAACTGCAGGTCGAGAAGGAAACCTACGACGCCGCCGCCCACCGCTTCAAGCTCACCCGCGATACGCTGCGCGGCAAGGGCGAGCAGCTTCTGGCCCTGATGTCGGACGATAGCCTCGGCGTGATTCTCGCCGAGGGAAAGACGGCGATGGAGCGCAGCTGGACCACCCACGGCCTGATCCGCGGCATTCACCAGTTGAGCGATCAGATCGGCTCGCGACTGGGGCAGGCGATGCTGCTCGCCGACAACATCCTCGACACCCTCGAGCAAGCCTACGCCGAGTTCCATCGCCAGCACAATCTGCCGAAGATGCAGGCGCCGCGGCTCAACCTGTCCGCGTATCGCAACCGCGTCAGCGCGCTGGCGAGGGAGACTGAGGCGTTCTGCAGGGATCCGGCCAATCTGCTGCTGGAGAAGCACTTCATGATCCGGCGCTTCTATGCCAGCGTCGTCGAGGAGGCGCGCAAGGCGTTCGGCCTAGCCCGCCAGGACACCGAGCGCTGGCTGCGCATCGCGCTCGATCCGGTCATGGCCCGCATCCGCGAACACAAGCAGCAACTCGACAACCGTCTCGACGGCCTCAAGCGCATCCTCGAGAACATGGGCATGCTGCAAACCCGCATGGGGCAGGTCAAGGACGAGATCGCCCGCCTGCGCCGCGAGCGCGACGCGCTCGAAGCCATCGCCGCACGTCTGGCCGACTCGCCCGGGATGGCGCCGGAGAACGTCTGAATCAGGCGTTGAGGCGCTGCAGCAGCGCCTGGGTACGATCCGGGTCGGTGTTTTTGAGCAGGCGCTGCGCTGCCGGAAGGATATCTTCGACGCTTGATTTCAGGATCTGCTGCTTGACCTGCAACAGGCTCGCCGGGTGCATCGAGAAAACCCGCAGACCCAGCCCCAGCAGCAACCGGGTCAGCAGCGGGTCGCCCGCCATTTCCCCGCATACCGATACCGGCTTGCCAGCTTTGGCGCCGACCTTCAGCGTTTGCTGGATCAGAGCCAGCACCGCCGGGTGCAAGGGGTCGTAGAGATGGGAAACGCTGTCGTCGGCACGGTCGATGGCGAGCGTGTACTGGATCAGGTCGTTTGTGCCGATCGACAGGAAATCCAGATGCTCGGCGAAGAATCCGGCAGTCAGGGCCGCTGCCGGCACTTCGACCATGCCGCCGACCTCGATCCCCTCGTCGAATTTCAGGCCGTCCCGGTATAGCGACTGGCGCGCTTCCTCGATCCGCTCCAGCGTCTGACGCAATTCGCTGAAACTGGCCAGCATCGGGATCAGGATACGCACCCGGCCATGCCTTGAGGCACGCAGGATGGCGCGCAACTGGGTGAGGAACAGGCCGGGCTCGGCCAGGCAGAGGCGGATCGCGCGCAGGCCTAGCGCCGGGTTGTCGGCGACCGTGTGGCCCCAGGGCGCCTGCTTGTCGGCGCCGAGATCGAGGGTGCGGATGGTGACCGGCTTGCCGTCCATCGCCTCGGCGACGGCGCGATAGGCTTCGTACTGCTCCTCCTCATCCGGCAGGTCGCTGCGGTTGAGGAACAGGAATTCGCTGCGGAACAGGCCGATGCCGTGAGCGCCGGATTCCTTGACCGCGTCGATGTCCTGCAGCAGTTCGATGTTTGCCATGAGTTCGATCGGCACGCCGTCGAGCGTCGCCGATCGGCTGGTCTTGAGGCGCTTGAGCTTGTCGGTGTCGATGCGCCACTGGTTCTGCCGCAGCCGGTACTCCGCCAGCACCGCCTCGTCCGGATTGACGATGACCACGCCGTCGCGGCCGTCGACGATCAGCAGGTCGTGGTCGCGGATCAGGCCGCGCGCGTTGTGCAGCGCCATTACCGATGGCATGCCCATGCTGCGCGCGAGAATGGCGGTATGCGAGGTGGCGCCGCCGAGGTCGGTGATGAAGGCGGCGAAGCGGACGTTCTTGAACAGAATCATGTCCGCCGGCGACAGTTCGTGCGCCACCAGGATGCGATCTTCCTCGCCGCCACCGTCCAGCGGCAGGTGGCTGGGGTGGCCGGTCAGCGCCTTCAGAACCCGCTGCACTACCTGCACGACGTCTTCCTGGCGGCTGCGCAGGTAGGCGTCCTCAATCTCGTTGAAGCGCGCCACCAGCGCATCCATCTGCTGCGCCAGGGCCCATTCGGCGTTGCACTGGGTCTCGCTGATCAGGCGCTTGGGCTCCTCGGCGATCATCGAATCGCCGAGGAACATCAGGTGCATGTCGAGGAAGGCCGACAACTCGGCCGGCGCCTGCGGCGGGATGTGGGCACGCAGGATCTCGAGCTCGGCGCGTGTCTGCATGATGGCTTCGTCGAAACGCGCCAGTTCGTCGGCTATGTACTTCTTCTTCAGCACATACTGCGGTACCTCGATGCGCGCGCTCGAAGTCAGATGGGCATGACCGATGGCGATGCCGCCGGAAACGCCGATGCCGTGCAGGGTGAAGCTCATGTTTCCTCTCCGAAGCCGCTCTGGATGAGGGCGGCCAATGCCTCGATGGCTTCGACCTCGTCCTCGCCTTCGGTTTCCAGCGTGACGGTGCTGCCCTTGGCGGCGGCCAGCATCATCACCCCCATGATGCTTTTGGCATTGACCCGGCGGCCATTGCGCGACAGGAATGCCTTGCTCTTGAAGCTCGACGCGAGTTGCGTCAGCTTGGCCGAAGGGCGAGCGTGCAAGCCGAGCTTGTTGACGATTTCAATGTCCCTTTGCTGCATCGCAGAGCGTACCGGTGATGTGGTGAATACTGTTGCGCCCGCCCTCGACGATGCGGTCGACGAGGGGCATGAGCTGGAGCGATTCGCGGTAATTCAGGGCCTTCAGCAGCATCGGCAGATTGACGCCGGTGATGCCTTCGACGTGCTGCGGCTCGAGCACGCGGCACAGCGTGTTGCAGGGGGTGGCGCCATAGATGTCGGCCAGCACCAGCACGCCTTCTCCCTGGTCAAGTTCGGCGAGCAGCGCCTGCAGCACCTTCTGCCGCTCGTCCGGGTCAGCGTGGCCGATGAAATCGAGGGTGGCAAGGCCGGCGGGACGCTGCCCCAGGACATGGGTCGCGCATTCGGCCAGGCTCTCGGCGAGCGAGCCGTGAGCGACGAGCAGGATTCCTATCATCGTGGCGGAATGAAAAGTTGCAGTGGGGGCATTTTAGCGGAGTCGCGATGCCAGCGCCGGCGAAACGCGGAGCGCGCCGGCCGCATCGACGGCCAGATAATGCTGGACACCGTTGCGCCGTGCACTTTCCTCCAGTTGGTCGGCACCGGCGATGAACAGGGGCTTGGACAGCGCATCCGAACGCACTCCCGCTCGCTCGCCGGCGAGCAGGACGGTGACCGACTGCATGCCCTCTGACGGATAGCCGCTGCGCGGATCGATCAGGTGGTGATAGCGCCTTCCCTCGAGCTCGAAGTAGCGCTGGTAGTCGCCCGAGGTGCCGACGGCCTCGCCGTCATGCAGGTCGAGCATCGCCAGTGTGCCGGGCTTGCGCGGATGCTGGATGCCGACGCGCCAGGGCCGATCGCCGTTGCGGCCAAGCGCGATGATGTTGCCGCCGATGTTGACCAGCGCGTCGCGAATGCCGTTTTCATGCAGGATCCGCGCGGCTTCGTCGAGTGCCACGCCCTTGGCGTAGCCGCCGAGATCGACCTGGACTGCGGGATTGCTGCTCCACAAGCTGTCGGGCTCGATATGGATGTCGCTCATGCGCGGGTTTAGCCTGACCCAGCGCGCGATGTCCGCGGCGTCGGGCACGCGGCCCTGCGGCGCATCGGAATGGAAACCCCACAATGCGATCAGACCGCCGATGGCAGGGTTGAACAGATGTCCCGAGCGCACCGCGATGGCCTCGGCATCGCGCAGCAGTGCGGCGAGTTCCGCATCGACTGGCACACGTTCGCCGTGCGCAAAGGCGCTATTGAGTTGCGACAGCGCGCTGGGCTGCCAGGGATGGAGCTTGCGATGCAGTTGGTCGAAGCGTGCCAGCACGGCATCGCTGGCCACTTTCGCCTGCCCATCCGCCGCACCGACAATGCTGATCTCGACCAGCGTGCCGAAAACAAAGGCCTGTTGTTGGTAATGCTGGGGCTTGCCGCAGGCCGCCAGCAGCAACGCCAGCAGCAGGCCGATCGCGTAATGCCGCAGACTCATCGATCAGGTTATTGCCTGGGCGGCCATTGGCCTGCAGCCACGCTCGAGCGCGGTGACGAACTGCGCGGCCACATCGTGCCCGGTCTGCGCGGCGATTTCCTGGAAGCCGGTAGGGCTGGTGACGTTGATTTCGGTCAGGCAGTCGCCGATGACGTCGAGACCGGCGAGAAAGATGCCGTTGGCCCGGGCCCACGGTGCGATGGCTTCGGCAATTTCGCGATCGCGCGGCGACAGCGGCTGCGTGCGGGCGGTACCACCGGCCGCGAGGTTGCCGCGGGTCTCGCCGGTTTTGGGGATGCGTGCCAGCGCCCAGGGCACCACTTCGCCATCGATCAGGAGGATGCGCTTGTCGCCTTCACTGATCGCCGGCAGATAACGCTGCGCCATGATGGCGCGACGGCCGTGTCGGGTCAGCGTTTCGAGAATCGCGTTGCGGTTGGGGTCGGCCAGGGTCAGACGGAAAATGCCGCTGCCGCCCATTTCGGTCAGTGGCTTGACGATGATGTCGTCGTGCTCGGCGAGAAAGCTGCCTATTTCAGCGGCATCGGCACTGACCAGGGTGGGGGCGATGAACTGCGGAAAATTGAGGATCGCGAGTTTCTCGTTGAACTCACGCAGGCACGCCGGCCGGTTCAGGACCCGTGCGCCGTTGTCTTCGGCGATGCCTAGGATATGCGTGGCAAGCAGGTAGTCGGTGTCGACAGGCGGATCAGTGCGCATCACCACGGCATCGAAACTGCTCAGTGCCTGCATGTGGCTGTCGGTGATGCGATACCAGTCGCGACCGTCATCCACTTCGAGACTTGCGCACACGGCTTCGGCGATGCCGGCTTTCACCTGCAGCTGGCGGGCCTCCGTTGCCAGCACGGCATGTCCGCGCGCCGCCGCCGCACGCATCATGGCGATCGAGCTGTCCTTGTAGTGCTTGAGGCTGGCGAGCGGATCGACGACGAACAGCAGCTTCATGCGACGGCCGCGTTTTCGATTTCGTTGTAGGTCTCGTCGAGTTCGATCGAGGCCGCCAGCATCGCCAGCCGCGCGATCACGCCATAGGCGTAGAAGCGATTGGGGGTGGCGTCGGGATTGGCGCTGCGGTCGGGCATCACGCAGGTGTCGTCGAAGGCCAGCGGCACGAAATGCATGCCGGGGCTGTTGAGGTTCTCGTCGGCGCCGCGTCCGGTGTGCACGCGGTAGAAGCCGCCGACGACGAAGTTGTCGAGCATGTAGACCACCGGTTCGGCGACTGCCTCGTTGATGCTCTCGAAGGTGTAGACGCCTTCCTGGATCAGCACCTCGCTGACCTCGACGCCTTCCTTGCCGACTGCCATCTTGTTGCGCTGCTTGCGGTTGAGGGCGCGCACGTCGTCAACCGATTTCACCGTCATGATGCCCATGCCGTAGGTGCCGGCATCGGCCTTGACGATGACGAAGGGCGCCTGGTCGATGCCGTATTCGTCGTACTTGGCACGGATTTTCTTCAGCATGGCCTCGACTTTCTCGGCCAGGCAGTCCTCGCCCTGGCGAGCCTGGAAGTTGATTTCGCCGCATTGATCGAAATAGGGATCGATCAACCAGGGGTCGATGCCGATCAGTCGCGAGAACTCGACGGCGACGCTTCCGTAGGCGGCGAAGTGTCGCGACTTGCGGCGCGTCGCCCAACCGGCATACAGGGGCGGCATGATGTTCTGCTCGATGCCCTCGAGAATGTCGGGAACGCCAGCGGAAAGATCGTTGTTGAGCAGCACCGCGCAGGGATCGAAGTTTTCCAGTCCGATGCGGTCGCCGTTTCGCACCAGCGGTTCCAGGGTGATCCGTCCACCGCCGGGCAGTTCCAGTGTGGTCGGCTGGGTGATCTCGGGGATCAGCGTGCCGATGCGCACGATCAGGCCGGTCTGGCGCAGGATGTGGGCGAGCACCGCGACGTTCTGCAGGTAGTAGGTATTGCGGGTGTGGCTCTCCGGGATCAGCAGCAGGCGCTGGGCGTAGGGGCAGATTTTTTCCACCGCCCCCATCGCCGCGTGGATCGACAGCGACATGAAGGCCGGATTGAGGTTGTTGAAACCGCCGGGAAACAGGTTGGTATCGACCGGCGCCAGCTTGAAGCCGGCGTTGCGGATGTCGACCGATGTGTAGAACGGCGCAGCCTGCTCCTTCCACTGCTGGCGAAACCAGTGCTCGATGGTCGGCTGGGCGTCGAGCAGGCGCTTTTCCAGTTCCAGCAGCGGGCCGGTGAGTGCGGTGGTGAGGTAAGGGACCATAGAATAGGGGGGTTCGCGGAATGCACTTATTTTAGGCCAAGCTCGATGTTTGACGTCGTTTTGTATCAACCCGAAATCCCGCCCAACACCGGCAACCTGATCCGCCTCGCGGCCAACACCGGTTGTCGCCTGCATCTGGTCGAGCCGCTCGGCTTCGACCTGTCCGACAAGCAGGTGGCGCGGGCCGGGCTGGATTACCATGACATGGCCTGCGTGCGGGTTCATGCCGGTTGGGAAGCGGTGCGCACGGCACTGCCGGGGCAGCGCTGGTTCGCCCTGAGCACCAAGGGCAGCCGCAATTACGCGACGGTCAATTACCAGGCTGGCGATGTCCTGCTGTTCGGCCCGGAATCGCGTGGCCTGCCGGAAGACACCCTGGCCGCGTTCGATTCCGATTATCGCCTGCGCTTGCCGATGCTGCCGGGTTCGCGCAGCATGAATCTTTCGAATGCGGTGAGCGTGGTGGTGTTCGAGGCGTGGCGGCAGAACGGGTTTGCAGGAGGTGTGTGAATGAGCGGTCCCGAATGGCAGCCTGGCCGGGGGGCGAGAACCATGGCTTCGTTGCAGCGATCCGGCAGATTGCCGATCAGGCCGCTGCGGATTTGTCCGGTTTCGTGAAATCCGTACACATCATCGGCGCCGCAAGCGGGATCGGCGCGCAGGACCCGGGGTGTGCCAAAGGCCCCTGGGCCCTGCAGCACAGCCATGCGTTTCGCCACATTGCCCATCACCCGCGGGTGACCTGGCAGGAAACCCTGTATGCCCGGCCGAGCCACGGCGACACGCCGCTTGCCCAGGTGCATGATCTTTGCGAAAGACTGTGCGCCGACGTGCGCGATGCGCTGGCGGCGGGCGTGCTGCCGGTCGTGGTCGGGGGCGATCATTCCTGCGCCATCGGCACCTGGAGCGGCGTGCATGCTTTTCTTGGTGCGGGCCAGGCTCCCGGCCTGCTGTGGCTCGACGCGCACATGGACAGCCACACTCCGGAAACGACTTACAGTGGTGCGATCCATGGCATGCCGCTGGCCTGCCTGCTCGGTGTCGGCGACAAGCGGCTGGTGGGGGTGGGTGGGGCGGGGCCGAAACTGCGGCCCGAGCATACGGTCCTTTTGGGCGTGCGCAGCTATGAGCCCGAGGAGGCCGAGTTTCTGCAACGCCTGGGCGTGCGGGTGATGGCCGCTCCCGAACTGTCACGTCGCGGATTCGAAAGCTGTTTTGCCGAGGCGCTCGACATCGTGCGTCAGGCAGCGGGCGGATTCGGCATCAGCATCGATCTCGATGTCTTCGAACCGCGCCGCGTTCCCGGAGTCGGCAGTGCCGAGCCCTGCGGCGTCCAGCCGGAACCGGTTCTCGCCAGCCTCGCCGGACTGCGCACGGCCCCCGACCTGCTGGCGGTGGAAATCACCGAGTTCAACCCGGGCCGCGATATCGAAGGCAGAACTGCGGCATTGCTTTCCAGGCTGATCGCCAGCTTCCTGCCGCAAGGCACCGGTCCGCAGGACTGAGCGGATCGGACCCTAGAATTCCGACCTGATTTCCCTGTTCAGCAGAGCCTCGGCGACTTGCTGGGCGGGCAGGCCATCGAACAGCATCTGGCAGACGCCCTGGGTGATCGGCATTTCGACACCGAGTTGTTTCGCCAGGTCGGCTACCTCGCGTGCGGTGGTGACGCCTTCGGCGACGTGGCCGAGTTCGGCGAGGATGGCGTCCAGCGACTGGCCGCGGGCGAGGCGCAGGCCGACCTGACGATTGCGCGAGAGGTCGCCGGTGGTCGTGAGGATCAGATCGCCAAGTCCGGACAGGCCCATGAAGGTCTCGGCACGGCCGCCGAGGCGGACGCCGAGCCGGGTCATCTCGGCCAGGCCGCGGGTGATCAGCGCAGCGCGGGCGTTGAGGCCGAGTTGCAGGCCGTCGCAGATGCCGGCGGCGATGGCGATGACATTCTTGACTGCCCCGCCGACCTCGACCCCGATCACGTCGTCATGATCGTAGATGCGCAGCCGATGGCTGGAGAGTTCGGCTGCGAGCCTGTGCGCCAGCGCCGTATCGCGCGAGGCCAGTGTCAGGGCAGTGGGGTAACCGCGTGCGACTTCCTGGGCGAAGCTTGGCCCGGACAACACCCCGGTTTGCTGGTGCTGCGGCAGCAGTTCGGCGAACACCTGGTGCGGCAACTTGCAGCTGCCGGTCTCGAAGCCCTTGCAGACCCAGATCAATGGCGGCAGCGCAGGCTGATTGGCGAGCGCGGTCAGGGTGCTGCGCAGGCCGCCGCTGGGAACCGCGATGACGACGAGCTCGGCCCCGTCCAGCGCGGCGTCAAGATCTGCAGTTGCCTGCAGGGCATCCGGCAGGACGCAGTCGGGCAGGTAGCGGGTGTTGAGATGCTGCAGGCGGATGGCATCAGTATGATCCGGATTACGCCCCCACAGGGTGACGGCATGCTGCTGCGCCCAGTTCGCAGCCAGGGCGGTGCCCCAGGCGCCGGCACCGAGGACGGCCAGCTTCATCGTCCCCATACCTCGTAAGTGCGAAGCCAGCCTCTCAGCCCATCGACATGCCTGACCTGCAGCCAGCCGAGGGCGGTTGGTTCTCCCAGGGCATCCAGCAGCACGCCCCGGGCGGCGCGGAATACCGGCACCGCATCGGGCTCGGGCTGCTCCCTGACGATGCTTTCCTCGACCTTGACCATCACGCTGCGGCTGCTGCCGAGTGCCGACTTCTCGATCCAGGAAAGATGGCCGTTGGCATCGCGGACCTTGACCCAGTCGCCGCTGTCGGCAATGACCTCGAGCGGCACCTTGCCGCCGACCACGGCAAGCCGGTTGGAGGAGGCCGAGGGGGCATCGTAGAGGATGGCGGCGCGGGCGGTGGTGCGATATTCCAGCCCCCAAGCCGGGGTGGCCAGCAGGACGAGGAGGGCTAAGAGCGAGGATTTCAATGCGTTTGCGGCGCGGCCTGCTGTTGTTGTGCCAATTGCTGCTGCTGGAACAGCGCCTCGAAATTCACCGGATTGAGGAGCAGCGGCGGGAAGCCGGCGCGGATCACGACATCGGACACGGTCTCGCGCAGATAGGGGAAGACGATATTCGGGCAACCGATGCCCAGCACCAGCGGCAACTGATCCTGCGGCACGTTCTGGATGCGGAAAATACCGGCCTGGCTGCATTCCACCAGGAACATGGTCTTGTCGCCCGACTTGGCGGTGACGGTCACGGTGATGCTGGTGTGGTACATGCCGTCGGACAGCATGCGGCTGTCGGTCGACATCTGCACATCCATTTGCGGCGCTTCGCGCTCGAGGAAGATGGCGGGTGCGTTCGGCACTTCCACCGACAGGTCCTTGACGTAGATTTTTTCGATATTGAAAACGGGTTGTTGCTGCTCTTCGGCCATGTTGACTCCAAGATGAATATAAACACCGGCTTCTGCCTCCGGCTCGCGGGGGCTATTGTACCTTGGCTTGCTGAATGCCTTGTGACGCCAGCCAGCGCCTGAGGGCATGTGCCTCCATGGCCCCGGTGGTGCGTGCGACTTCGACACCGTCGCGAAACAGTATCAGGCTGGGAACGCCGCGCAGGTGGTGGCGCATCGGCACCTGCGGGTGGGCTGCCGCATCGAGCCGGGCGAAACGCACGCGGCCCTTCATCTCGGCGGCGATGCTGTCGAATATCGGCGCCATCATCTCGCATGGTCCGCAGCCGTCGGCCCAGAATTCAACCAGCACCGGCAGACCGGCATTCTGGATGAATCGATCGAAGCTGTCAGTGGTCAGGGCCACGGCCTCGCCGGGCAGCAGCGGGACGCCGCATGCCTCGCATTTGGGCTCATCTCCGGGCCCGAAATAGGCAACGTGGTTAATGGCCAGACAGCGCGGGCAGGCGAGTTCCATCGGGACCGACTTCGTCAGGCGGCCTCGCTTGCGGCCGCGCAGGGGCGACTGTTCAGGTGCGTGCGAGCAGCGGTACCAGCTCGCCGGCGGCATCCAGTGCCGAGGTATCGTCGAATCCGCCGACGTGGGTGTCGCCGATGAATACCTGCGGCACGGTGCGACGACCGCCGGAGCGGGCGATCATTTCTTCCTGTTTCGACGGGTCGAGGTCGATGCGGATTTTTTCGATCTCGGTCACGCCGCGGCTTTTGAGCAAACGCTCGGCAGCGACACAGTAGGGACAGACAGCGGTGCAATACATCACGACTTTGGCCATCGGGGCTTCCTTATTTCGTGGTGACCGGCAGGTTGGCGCGTTCCCACGCGATGATGCCGCCGGCCTGGTTATAGACGGTTTCGAAGCCGGCTTTTTTCAGCATGCCGCAGGCACGCGCCGAGCGATGGCCGCTGCGGCAGGTCACCAGAATCGGCTTGCCCTTGAATTTCTCGAGTTCCTGGATGCGCTTGCCGAGCTGGCCGAGCGGAATGTGCTTGGCCTTGGGGATGTGGCCGGCGGCATATTCCTTGTCCTCGCGCACGTCGAGCACCAGCGCATCGTCATTGAACAGGCGGGTGGCTTTCAGCGTGTCGGCCTGCTCCACACCGGAAAGCCTGCCACCGACAAAGGACCAGGCCAGCATGGCGCCTGACACTACGGCCAGCGCCACCAGCATCCAGTTGTCCTGCAGGAATTGGATGTCCATCAGGCGATCCTGCCGCTTACAGACCGCAGCCCTGGGGGACACCGGCCTTCTTCAACATGATGTCCATCGGGCAGAAGCGGGTGAAGCCGGACTGGAACAGGTTGAAGCCGACGAAAGCGGTGAACCACAGCCAGGACAGTTCGGTCATGTCGACGCTGCCGGAAAAGTGTGCCAGCGCCAGCG
>JBAPWR010000004.1:0-4258 GCA_049283775.1 Thiobacillus sp. | reverse complement strand
GGCGCCTGGCCGACCAGGGTGTCGCGCAGGAACCAGGCTGCCTGGGCGATCAGGACAAGAGCGAGCACCGCGCTCAGGCTCGCCCACACCCAGGGCTTGAGCCGGCGTTGTCCGCGGCGGGTCCTGCGGGCGCCCGGGCGCGGCATGGTCGTGGCGTACTCGATGCGGGTGCCGGGGGTGGTCGATGTGCCGGTCTGCTTTGCGAACGCGGAAGGAGCGGGAGAGGTCGCCACCAGTTCCCTGGGGGCGGCGGGGATTTCCGGCAGCGGTCCGAGATCGACGTTTGCGGTGGCGTCCGGATCGATGAGGATGATCGAGGGCAACTCGTCTGCACCTTCGCGGCGGGCGATGCCGACCGGCATGGGCGCAGGCGGTGGCGCTTCGGCGGGCTCCGTACCCTCGGCTTCGGCCGACTCCGGCGCTGCGGGCTCGCCAACGGCAGCCGCTGCGACTTCCATCTCCGCCGGAGGCGCTTCGACCACGGCTTCGGCGACGGCCTCGACTTGCGGCGCCTCTGCCGCCGGCTCGGGCAAGGGCGTGCCGTCTTCCATTGCCAGGGTCGGGCGGGCATCGAAGGCTGCGCCGCACACCCCGCACTGCACCCAGCCCTGCGCCGCCTCGACCTGGTCCGTCGTCAGGCGGAACACGCTTGCGCATTGCGGGCAGATGGTGCGCAGCTTCATCGTTTGCTGCCGGCCAGTCTGACCCAGCCTTCATCGCTTGCCGGCGGTTCGAAATCGAACCAGGGCGAATAGACGTCCATGACGTCCTGCGCCTGCTCGGCCAGGATCCCGGAAAGCAGCAGCTTGCCGCCGCGACGAACCCGGCCCGCCAGCAAGGGGGCCATGGCCTTGAGCGGGTTGGTGAGAATGTTGGCGACGACGATGTCGTACTCGCCCGCCGGCAGCGCATCGGGCTGGCAGAAGCGGGCCGTGACCTGATTCAGCACGGCGTTGTCGATGGATGCGCTGACCGCCTGCGGGTCGATATCGACGCCGTCGACCCGCGCCGCGCCGAGCTTGGCGGAGGCGATCGCCAGGATGCCCGAGCCGCAGCCATAGTCGAGCAGGGTTTCCCCGCCGGCGAGATGGGCGTCGAGCCAGCGCAGGCACAGCCGGGTGGTGGGATGGCTGCCGGTGCCGAAGGCCAGGCCGGGATCGAGCTTGAGGTTGATCGCCGTGGCGTCGGGCGCCTCGTGCCAGGTCGGCACGATCCACAGGCGCGGCGAGATCGGGATGGGGTCGAACTGCGACTGGGTCAGGCGCACCCAGTCCTGCTCGGCGACGGTTTCGATGCTGTAGCGTTCCGGCAGCGGGACGCCGGCTCGTGCCGCTGCCGTAGCCAGGATCGCGGCGACGTCGGTGTTCGCTTCGAGCAGGACGTTGGCGATGCTGTGCGGCCACAACTCCGCGCTCGGGTGATCCGGCTCGCCGAACAGCGGGGTCTCGTCGACCGTGCCGGCGTCGGCGTCCTCCAGCGAAACCGACAGCGCGCCCGCTTCCATCAGGGCGTCGGAAAGCGGTTCGGCAGATTTGGAGTCGACCAGGATGCGGACGGATTGCCAGGGCATGTCAGATGGCGGGGCGGAGGAGCAGGGGATGAGGCTTGGAGCCAAACGCCGTTGGGCTATTGATTGCCGCGACGTCGCGCCTCAATCCTGGCCTTCCTTTTCGGCGGCAAGCTTCTGCTCGAGATAATGGATGCTGGTGCCGCCGGCGATGAAGGCGGCGTCGTGCAGCAGATCCTGGTGCAGCGCGATGTTGGTCTGGATGCCCTCGACCACCATTTCCATAAGCGCGCCGCGCATGCGCGCGATGGCCTGGTCGCGGGTATCGCCGTAGGCGATCAGCTTGCCGATCATCGAGTCGTAGTGCGGCGGCACGTAATAGCCATGGTAGACGTGCGAGTCGACGCGGATGCCGGGGCCGCCAGGGGCGTGGTAGTTGGTCAGCTTGCCCGGGCTGGGAACGAAGGTACGCGGGTGCTCGGCATTGATGCGGCACTCGACCGCGTGGCCGCGGAAGACGATGTCCTTCTGCCTGAACGGCAGCGGCTCGCCTGCGGCGACGCGGATCTGCGTCTGCACGATGTCGATGCCGGTGATGAGTTCGGTCACCGGATGCTCGACCTGCACCCGCGTGTTCATCTCGATGAAGTAGAACTCGCCGTCCTCGTAGAGGAATTCGAAGGTGCCGGCACCACGGTAGCCGATCTTGCGGCAGGCTTCGGCGCAGCGCTCGCCGATCTTGTCGCGCAGCTTGCGGTCGAGGCCGGGGGCCGGAGCCTCTTCCAGCACTTTCTGGTGGCGGCGCTGCATCGAGCAGTCGCGCTCGCCCAGGTGCACCGCGTTGCCGTGCTCGTCGGCCAGCACCTGGATTTCGATGTGGCGCGGCTTCTGCAGGTATTTTTCCATGTAGACCATGGGGTTGCCGAAGGCCGTGCCGGCCTCGGTCTTGGTCATGGTGACCGAGTTGAGCAGCGTGGCCTCGGTGTGCACCACGCGCATGCCGCGTCCGCCGCCGCCGCCGGCGGCCTTGATGATCACCGGATAGCCGATTTTTGCGGCGATTTTGATGATCTCGTCCGGGTCGTCCGGCAAGGCGCCATCGGAGCCGGGCACGCACGGCACCTGGGCCTCGATCATCGCCTGCTTGGCGGCGACCTTGTCGCCCATCAGACGGATGTTGTCGGGGCGCGGGCCGATGAAGGTGAAGCCGGAGGATTCGACGCGCTCGGCGAAGTTGGCGTTTTCCGAGAGGAAGCCGTAGCCGGGATGGATGGCCCCGGCGTCGGTGACTTCGGCCGCGGCGATGATCGACGGCACATGCAGGTAGCTCAGAGTCGAGGACGCCGGACCGATGCAGACCGATTCGTCAGCGAGCTTGACGTACTTGGCGTCGCGGTCAGCCTCGGAATAGACGGCGACCGTCTTGATGCCCATCTCGCGGCAGGCCCGCTGGATTCTGAGGGCGATCTCGCCTCGGTTGGCGATGAGGATTTTTTCAAACATGGGAAACCCCAGTGAAGGCGGAAGGGTGAAGGGTGGGCGTGCATGGCATCACCCTTTACCCTTGCCCTTGAATTTAGGCAATCACGAACAGCGGCTCGCCGTATTCGACCGGCTGGCCGTTTTCGACCAGGATGGCCTTGATGACGCCGCCCTGGTCCGCTTCGATTTCGTTCAGCAGTTTCATCGCCTCGATGATGCACAGCGTGTCGCCGGCGTTGACGCTCTGGCCGACTTCGGAAAAATTCTTCGCACCGGGCGCGGGGGCGCGGTAGAAGGTGCCGACCATCGGCGAGCGCACCACGTGGCCTTCGGGCACCGCATCTTCGGCGGGCTGCGTCGCTGCTGCGGGCGCGGCGACGGCGGCGGGGGCCGGCGCATGCATCATCTGCGGGGCATGCGCCATCATCATCGGCGCGCCGGCGATGCTCTTGGCGATGCGGACCTTTTCCTCGCCCTCGGTGATTTCCAGTTCGGCGATGCCGGAGGCTTCGACCAGGTCAATGAGCTTTTTCAGTTTTCTGAGATCCATGGGAGGTCCTGTTCTGAAGATGGCGCAAGGCGAATTCCAGCGCCAGTTCGTACCCGTGCGCGCCCAGACCGGACACCACACCGACCGCAAGATCGGAAAAATACGAGTGCTGGCGGAAGCTTTCACGCGCGTGAATGTTGGAGAGATGTACTTCGACAAAGGGGATCGCGACCGCGGCCAGGGCGTCGCGCAGGGCCACGCTGCTATGGGTGTAGCCCGCCGGATTGATGATGATGAAATCGACCTGGTCGCGTGCGGCCTGGTGGATGCGGTCGATCAGCGCGCCTTCATGGTTGTGCTGGAAGGTCTCGATCAGCGCGCCGACCGACTCGCCGCGGCTGGTCAGCGAGCGGTCGATGTCGTCGAGCGTGGCCAGACCGTAATGCTTGGGTTCGCGGCTGCCCAGAAGATTGAGGTTGGGGCCGTGCACAATCAGCACGTGCGGGCGCAAAGTGGGGGCCGCTTTGGGCGCGCTGCGGCTGCTTCGTTTGGCTGTCATGGCGGCAAGTTTGCAGTAAATGGAAGGCAATTGTCCAGATATTGACGCTAACGCGCAATTATGGAATCAGGCTCTTCAATGCCTCGTCGAGCCGCTCGCGCGGCAGCAGGCCGAGGTGCGACAGGGCGATGTTTTCGCTGCTGTCGATCACCAGGGTATAGGGCAGGGCTCCCGCCGTGTTGCCAAGCTGGCGAGCCAGCGCGAGAGCGGCCCCTTCACC
>JBAPWR010000003.1:0-3820 GCA_049283775.1 Thiobacillus sp. | reverse complement strand
GGTTTCCCCGGCTCGGATGAGTTCTCTTCTGCGTGCCGCCGCCCGACAACAACGCATTTTTAATTGGGAGATCTTTTGTGGGACTACTTGATGGCGTAATGGGCAACGCGTCCAAGATCGATCCGTTGAAGATTCAGGAAGAGTTCAGCCAGATCCTGGCACCCGGAGAGCGGGTCGAGCATGCCTACCAGCTCATCCGTGACTACTTCGTCTTTACCGACAAGCGCTTCGTTCTCGTCGACAAGCAGGGCCTGACCGGCAGCAAGGTTGCGTATCACTCGATCCCGTACCGGAGCATCACCCACTTCAGCATCGAAACCGGCGGTACCTTCGATCTGGATGCCGAATTGAAAATCTGGATTTCCAGTACGGCAGAGCCGATTCAAAGGCAGTTCAACAAGAGGCTGAGCATCTACGAGGTTCAGGCTGTGCTCGCGAGCTATGTGCTCCGTTGAATAAAAGGCGTTGAACCAGAGGCGTTGAACCAAAGGCACCAGGGTCGAATCGATTTAATGCCAATGTCTTCCGAATAGGGACGGGTCCTTGATTAAGCTGTCCGGGAAATCCGGCGTGGCTCAGTAGGCCCCCATTTTTCTACCCACCGCGCCGGACTCGGCACCGCCCAGCAAGCACCTGACGTCGTCGGGATAACGCGCATCGCAGATCGCCCGCGCGAGTTCCTTGGCGCTTCCTACCTCGGTTTGCCGCACGGTCCGAGCGAGCCAGGGGATCATGACGGAATCGACGGAGTAGACGCGATAGCCGAGTCCGATCAGAGCCGGCAGCACGCCCGGCCATTGCGGCAACAGGCCGCAGACCTGCAGCTTTGCCGCCTTGGCGCCTGCGCGGCGGGCAACCACGTCGAGAAAGCGGTACAGGGCGGGCGCGTGGGGATCGAGCAGGCTGCGCGATTCGGGGCGGTCGCGGTCCGCGGCGAACAGGCATTGCATCAGGTCGTTGCAGCCGAGGGCGGCGAAATCGGCGACGTCGAGAAACGCATCCACGCCGAGTGCTGCCGCCGGGGTTTCCAGCATCGCGCCGAGCGGCACCTCGGGCGGCAGATGGCGGCGGATCTCTGCCGCCAAGGTTGCGAGTTCCCCGGCGTTCGCAAGGTAGGGCAGGAGCACGGCGAAGCGGCAGTGTCCGGTGAGTCGAGCGAGAGCGGCGAGTTCGTCGAGATAAACCTGGCGCACGGGCTGTGTGGCGTAAAGCCGCGCGCCGCGTTGGCCGAGCGCGCTGCCGAGGATGGGCATCTGTTTCATCCAGGGCGGGCGCTTGTCGCCGGCGATATCGAGCAGGCGGAAGGTCACCGCCAGCGGCGCCGCTGCATCGCAGATGTCGCGGAAGATGCCGGCGAGGAAATCCGCGTCCGGTCGGCTGCCGTCTGCCGGAAACAGGTATTCGGAGCGCACCAGGCCGATCGCGGCCGCGCCCTTCTCGCAAGCGGAACGGGTGGCGGCGACCGAACCGACGCTCGCGCGCAGTTCTGCTTCGACCCCGTCGGCCGTGAGGAGCGGCAGGCCCGCTTCAGGCGGGGCCGGCGCCGGGTCTGCCGCGAGGGCGGGAGGCGGTTGAGCCAGGCGCCCACGCCCGCCGTCGAGCAGGGTTTGCGCGCCCTGGGCGAGGAGATGCAGCTGATCGGCGTCGGCGAGAACGGCCGGAACGCCCAGTTCGAGGAGGCGCAGCGTGGCATGGCCGAAAGGTGCCGCATCGATGAGGATGACGCCGGCCGGGCGGCAGTGCAGGGCGGCGATCTCGTCGGGGCGCAGAACGAGGATCGCGTCGGGTGCCGCGGCTGCCCGCCCATGACGCAGGACGCCTTGCGCCAAGCCGGGTACGAAGGGTGTGACGCCGAGTTCAGGCATCGCTCGCGATTCTGTTGCCGATGATCGCAGTGTAGGATGAAACGATCAGGGACAGCCGACGAATTTCCCGTGCGAACCGGGCTGGTCGGATCCTGATCGTTAGCCAACCGGGTAAATGACATGCATGCAGATGTGAATGAGCGCGTCGTGGTGGAGACGCAAACGGCGCCCTGGCTTGCCACGGCGGACGGCGAGGGGACGTGCAAGCCGCTCGACAGCCTGGAGGCGGGTGCGCGAACGACCAGCCTGGTGCAGGCGCCGGCCGGCGCGGTGTTCGTGCCGCCGGACGGTGCACTGGGTGAGGAAATCCTGGTGCTCGATGGCACGCTGACGGATGCGCGCGGCGTGTGGACGGCGGGTGCCTACCTGCGCAAGCCGCCGGGTTCGGACAGGGCAATGCACAGTGAGGCGGGGTGCGTGCTGTTCGTCAAGCGTTACGCTTTCGACGCTGAAGATACCGCGGTGGTGCGGCTCGATACTGCGTCCATGCAGTGGCTGCCCGGTCTGGTGCCGGGGCTCTCGGTGATGCCCTTGCACCAGCACGCCGGTGAGCATGCGGCGCTGGTGCGCTGGCAGCCGGAGACGTTTTTCCAGAGCCACGTGCATTTCGGCGGTGAGGAAATCCTCGTGCTCGATGGCGTGTTCGAGGACGAGTTCGGCCGTTATCCGGCCGGCAGCTGGCTGCGCAGCCCGCACATGAGCCGGCACCAGCCGTTCAGCCGCGAGGGTTGCACGATCTTCGTCAAGGTCGGGCACCTGGGCGCGGGGTGAAGGAAAACCGAGGGAGACTCCCTATCCACGCGAATTCCAGATGCCGAGTTTCGGCGGATCGCGCTACCCGAAGACCCTCACCCCGATTTCAGCCAGAAAACGTCCAATCGCAACACTCCGGCAGTTTTGTTGAGGCGGTTGTCGAGGCAGCTGGATGCGACTTCGCCGGACGCCGTCGACAGAAGCCCGTAGGCGGCGGCGAGCTTTACGCTGTCACAACCGCGCAGCGCGGGCCGGTGTATCATCTGCCGCGCGCTGCGCGGTTCGAGATATCGGAATCGACAACGCCGTGCTATATCTAGCAACACGTCTACACGCATGCGCTTGCGGCTAGCCGTGTCGAACCGCTCCCTTCGCGGGGGCCAGATTTTTTGACTTTATCAACTCAAGAGAAAGGCCTGTCCCATGGACAAAAGCAGACGTAATTTCATGACCGCCGGCGCAACGATGGTGGCTGTCACCGTCCTGACCACCTCTGGCTGCACCACCACCTCGGGCGCTTCGGGCGACCCGGCCGCACAACGGCAGGCTATCGATTCGGCGGCCGACAGCGCACTGACGCGCCTCTATGCGGAAGTCCCCGGCTCACGCGATCTGGTGGGTTCGGCAAAAGGCGTCCTGGTGTTTCCGACCTTCGTTTCGGCCGGCTTCATGGTCGGCGGCGCCCATGGACGGGGCGTCATGCGTGAAGGCGGCAAGAGCACCGGCTACTTCAGGATGACCGAGGGCTCCTTCGGCTGGCAGATCGGCGCGCAATCGCAGGCGGTGTTCATCCTGTTCATGACCGAGGATGCGCTCAAGCGATTCCAGGCCAGCAGCGGATGGACGGCGGGCGTCGACGGCTCGGTCGCCATGGCGACGGCCGGTGCCTCGGCCCAGGTCAGCACCCAGACCGCACAGCAGCCGATCGTCAGCTACGTCTTGACGAATGCGGGCCTGATGGCGACTGCGACCATCAACGGCAGCCGGATCACCCCGCTTAACATTTGAGCAAGACGCTGCCCGGCTGGCCATGATGCGGCCGGCCGAAGCCGCAGGAACGGGTGATCTACGCATGTCGGTCGCCCGTTTTTTTTGCCTTCCCGCGCGGCCTCGGACGAAGATCTGTCCAAGGGGGGGGCAGACATGCTTGAATTCTGGTGCGGTTGGAAATGAAGCCTGAGCGCATTTGTTCCCTTCGAGGC
>JBAPWR010000002.1:0-2209 GCA_049283775.1 Thiobacillus sp. | reverse complement strand
CCCCGATCCGCCCAGGACTACCTCAACGAGTGGGCCGACAATGACAAGGGCTGGCTGCGCAAGTTTTATCCGAGCGGCGTGGACGAACCCCATTTCGATCTGACACCGGCTACCGAAAAGGCCATTTCGTGGCTGGCGGGTCTGACCGAGCGCGCCTTCGTCGGCACCGAGTCGCGGTTGCTGACCTTGTTCGAATTGCTGCGGCAGATGAGCGAAGGCAGCCAGAGCGACCCCGAGGTACGGATCGCCGAACTCGACAAGCGTCGCCGTGAGATCGACGGTGAAATAGCCCGGATCCGTGACGGTGACGTTCCGTTGCTGAATGACACGGCGTTGAAGGACCGTTTTCTGCAGTTCCTTCAGTTGGCGCGCGAATTGCTCGCCGATTTTCGCGAAGTGGAGCATAATTTTCGCACTCTCGACCGGCGCGTGCGGGAGCGCATCGCACTCTGGGAGGGAGCCAAGGGGGCGCTGCTGGAAGAAATCATGGGCGAACGCGATGCGATCGCAGATTCCGATCAGGGCAAAAGCTTTCGCGCCTTCTGGGATTTTCTCATGTCGCAGAGCCGCCAGGAGGAACTGACCCGGATGCTCGAGCAGGTCCTGGCGCTGCCGCCGGTACTCGACCTGCAGCCCGACCCCGGCTTGCGCCGCGTGCATTACGAGTGGCTGAAGGCCGGCGAAGACACGCAGCGCACGGTCGCCCGGCTGTCGCAGCAACTGCGGCGGTTTTTAGATGACAAGGCCTGGCTGGAAAACCGCCGCATCATGGACATCCTGCACGGGATCGAAGCCAAGGCTTTGGCCGTGCGCGAAACGCCGCCGACCGCCGGTTTCATACCCCTGTCCGCAAGCGCCGCCGACATCGACCTGCCCCTGGAACGGCCCCTTTACAGGCCCCCGGTCAGGCCGCGCATCGTCGATATCGAAATGGCGCAAGGCGAGGCCGAACTGGATGCCGCGGCGCTGTATGCCCAGGTGGTGATCGACTGGGCGGAACTCTCCCGACACATCCGCCAGGCCCTGCAGGCACGGTCGCAAATCAGTTTGGTGGACCTGCTGGCCGCCCATCCGCTACGCTTGGGATTGGCCGAGTTGGTGGCCTACCTGCAACTGGCAAGCGACCGTCCGCATACCGTGGTGGATGAGGAGACGATAGACACAATCGAGTGGCAAACACCGGCTGGAACCGTTCGGCGCGCCCGACTGGCGCGCGTCATATTCGTCAGGAAATAGCGCGTGAATTCTTTCGAAAAACATCCGGCGGTTATCGTGGAGACAAGCCATTCGCTTTCCGAGGTCGTTGTGCCGCTGCTCAAGGGCGTGGTGTATCTGGAGGAGAACCCGGCCCTGTGGAACGCCTTGCTGGCCCTGCAGGTACGGGTGCGCGATTACGTGGCCGTGCTCGGCCTGGAGCTGGTCCTGGACGAGTCCGAGGGGTATACCTTCCTGCGATCGCAGCCGGAGGGCGAGGATCCGGACGCGCCCCGGTTGCCGCGCCTGGTAGCACGCCGGCAGCTCTCGTTTCCGGTCAGCCTGCTGCTGGCGCTGCTGCGCAAGAAGCTGGCGGAGTTCGACGCCGGCGGCGGCGAGACGCGGCTGATTCTCTCATTCGAAGAGGTGATCGAGCTGATCCGCGTTTTTTTACCCGCGGGCAGCAACGAGACCCGCTTGGTCGACCAGATAGAAAGCCACCTGAACAAGGTCGCCGAACTCGGCTTTGTCCGTCGCCTGCGCGGGCAGCCGCAGATGATTGAAGTCCGGCGCATCCTCAAGGCGTTTGTGGATGCCCAGTGGTTGGCGGATTTCGATCAGCACCTGGCGACTTACCGGGAGCTCCTGGCGCCGCGGGGAGACCCAAGCGATGCCTGAGGCCCTGGAACTCGACTTTGCCGGCGACGACCGCCTGGCCGGCTTTCGCCTGCAGCGGCTGGAGGTGCTCAACTGGGGCACCTTCGACGGTCGGGTGTGGGTCTTGAATCTCGAAGGCCAGAACGCCCTGCTCACCGGCGACATCGGTTCGGGCAAGTCCACCCTGGTGGATGCCCTCACCACGCTGCTGGTGCCGCCGCAGCGCCTCGCCTACAACAAAGCCGCCGGCGCGGATGCCCGTGAACGCACCCTGCGCTCCTACGTGCTGGGCCATTACAAATCGGAACGCAACGAGGTCGGCGGAAGCGCCAAGCCGGTGGCCCTGCGCGACCACAAC
>JBAPWR010000001.1:0-1551 GCA_049283775.1 Thiobacillus sp. | reverse complement strand
CCTGCGCCCGGCATCATCCAGCGCGCAAAGGCATTTCCTGGCTGATAGTTCAGAACCCTGAGATTGATGATGGCGTGTCCTCGCGAGGTGTCTCCCGCCCATTGGACCCCGGCCTCGCGCAGAGCATTGCGCATCGCTTCGGACATCAAGCCTTGCACATCCTTGCCCTCGAGTTCGGATGAAGACACTTCCGAAGTGACCTGCCCTACTGAAAACTGCAGCTCAGGTGAAAACTCGATCTTCTGCTCGCTAACTACCGGACCTGTCGGAGTAGAGGCACAAGACGCCAAAAGGAAACCCAAAACGCATACGCCAAAAATCGTCGCTCGCATGTACCTCTCCCCTTGACTGTTTGTTTCACAGAACGATTTCCACACCTCTTTATAGTTTTTATAGCCGACGGCGCCGTGTGCCGCCCGACACTGTTGGATTCGATCTGCAAACCGGGGGGGCGTTGGCCAAGCGAAGGGTGACGCAGAAGGATTCCGGGGGGGCGACCCTGGCCAAAGTCTGGCGGATGGCGGCCTGCGGCCTTATCCACCCTGCTTGTTCGCGCCCTGCGCTGCAAAAAACCGCTCCACGACCTCCAGCTTGCGGGTCCGCGTCATCGCCGGCAGCGCATTGAGCAGCAGCCGTCCATACGGCTTGTCGGCGAGCCGGGTGTCGCAAATCATCAGTACACCGCGATCGGTCTCGGTACGGATCAGGCGCCCCGCCCCCTGCTTGAGGCTGATGGCGGCGTGCGGCAACTGGTAGTCCATGAAGGGCTTGCCGCCGCCTTTCTCCAGTTGGGCGATGCGGGCGGCGACGACCGGGTCATCCGGCGGCTGGAACGGCAGCTTGTCGATGATGACCACGGACAGCGCGTCGCCGGGCACGTCGACGCCTTCCCAGAAGCTCTGGCTGCCGAGCAGCACGGCGTTGCCGGCCTGCTGGAAGCGTGTCAGCAGTTCGTTCTTGGGCGCGTCGCCCTGCACCAGCAGGGGAAAGTCCCAGCCGCGGAACTTGAAGGCGTCGAGCAGCAGGCCGCGGGCCTTTTCCAGCGCGCGCAGGCTGGTGAAGAGGATGAAGGCGCGGCCGTGGCTGACTTCCAGCACCGGCAGGGCGGCCTCGATGACGGATTCGGTGAACTCCGGGGTGTTCGGCGCCGCCAGGCCCTGTGGCACGTAGAGCACGCCCTGGCGCGGGTAGTCGAATGGGCTGTCGACGCACAGCGTCTCCGCCGTTTCGATGCCGAGGCGGGTTTTCAGGTGGCTGAAATCGCCGCCGATGGACAGCGTGGCCGAGGTCAGGATCCAGGCCTGCGCGCGTTCGGTGAGCTTGGCACCGAACAGCTCGCCGACCGACAACGGAGTGGAATGCAGCAGCAGCGAGCTGAAGGTGGTCTCGAGCCAGCGCACCCGCGGATTGGCCGGATCGTCTTCGCCCTGCCAGTTGGCCAGGGTGGCCTGCACCGCGAGCGCGCGCTCGAAGCAGTTCTTCAGGTCGGCGTCGCGCTCGGCCTGGGTTTGCAGCAGCTTGGCCATGTCGTCCAGCGCGGCGGACAGATCC